>PWXL01000185.1 GCA_003561145.1 Candidatus Atribacteria bacterium | reverse complement strand
TTAGTTGCAGTATCGAAAGAACAGTGAGGAGTGCTTTTTTGGGTTTCCCCTTCTCCCCATATACGCGTATACCCATTTACGGCCCTTTTTTCGGGCCAAATACATAGACTGCTTCGCACCAAATACCGGTGGTGCTCGTAAGACAAAACAAATAATGAGCCGTGAACTGTAAGAAGTGGGATCTTTTTACTCCTCACCCCTCACTCCTTACTCCTCACGGCATTCAGAGAGGAGGGCTGGACACAGGAAAAGGCAGCCGTTGACTGCCAGCGGCAGCAGGGAGCCCGAGTTGAAGAGGCACGGGCCGGGATGGGGGTTATAAAAACCTTCACCATTTATATGGAAGGCATAGAATTGTTTCTGAGGGGACAAAAATACTCCTCAGAAAAAAGGTAATAGCGAGCATCGCTTGTTGACTTGCTCATAAGCCATGATATAATATATTTTGCTGTGGAGTGAAAAATATTTCATTCAAACATGAAGAAAAAGCAATCAGAGATCCATGAATAACCGTATAGTTTCTCTTTATGCATTACCAGCGAAATTATATATGCGCGCATTCTCAGGCCTATACAACGACACGATACATCCAATCAATCACCTACACTATTGTAAGCAAACCTTATTATGGTACCGTTAAACAGAAGCTTAATAAATTTTTTTGCTTGAAATTTATTTTTTTCTGTGTACAATGCTCTGCTTTTTCATTGAAAGATAGCAAACGATATCGAGTGAAAGGCAGAATGCGTTTTCCCAGCCTTGGTTTGTTTTGAATAAAGGAACAAAATCGGTTTTTCAATGAAGAAATAAGGATAGTGATACACTCCTTTTCACTGTAAAAGTCGGGATTTGAGAAAAATTAAAGGTTTAAGGGGGAAAATGTTATGCCTGACCAAAACCAGACTGTTCCCGCCAACCATACAGGATCCAACAGGAGAAACGACAATGTTACCGCGGGAGCAGGCACAAGCAAAAAAAGGCTTAACATTAAACGCTCGGAAACACTGATTGCCTTCCTTTTTCTCTTACCCGCCATTCTTCACTTTGGTTTGTTCAAGTACTATCCGACCGTGTATTCCTTTCTTCTCAGTCTCTTCAGGGGGCGCCTCGTCGAGCCCTTCGACCGTTATGTAGGTTTGATGCATTATCAGTATTTGATGGGTTCAAGCTATTTTTGGCAGGGAATATTCAATGTGATCATATATACCCTCTGGAGGGTTCCCATCGGGGCGGTCTTATCGCTCGCGCTTGCGCTTTTACTGGTGCAAAACTACCGTGGGAGGGTGTTTTTCCGCGTCGCCTGGTATATCCCATGCGTGATTTCACTAGTCGCCCAGGTCCAGATATTTGTGTGGTTGTACGAGCCGCGCTATGGCTTGTTAAATTTTCTTTTATCCCGGGTTGGTGTTGCACCGGTCAACTGGTTGTATCCCCCCGATACCGCCATGTTGTCCCTGATCCTTTTGGGCTGGTGGGGTGCCGTTCCCTTTGCAATGGTAATCTATATGGCTGCCCTGGGCACTATTCCCGCAGAGCTCTATGAAGCGGCGGAAATCGACGGGGCCGGTGTGTGGGTCCGTTTTTGGAGAGTTACCCTTCCCATGCTTATGCCCACGACCTTTTTTGTTTTGATCACACAAACCATTTTGGCTATGAATCTTTTTGAACCCATATATCTTATGACCGGCGGAGGACCGATGGGTTCAACGACCATGCCCGGATACCAGATTTATGAGGCGGCTTTTGAGTTCAATATGTGGGGCCGGGCGTCGGGGATCGCGGTAATCTTTTTCTTCATAATATTGGCTTTCACCTATTTACAATACAAAGGAGTTCCTGAAAGCTTTACTTGAGGGAAAAACGTGTGAGTTGTTTCTGAATGGCGATTATACATTTGAATGATAGACGGGAGGAAACATGCCCCCATGGACGGTGAAATGCGAAATAATTATTACCACAAAAAAGGTACAGGCCGTGTAAAAGGCATAGGTATGTACGTGCTTTGGTTGGTGACCTGTATAATTGTCACGGTTATTTTTGTCGGGCCGGTCTTCTGGATGATACGCACCTCTTTCATGCATCCTGTAGAAATACGCGAGTGGCCTCCCCGGTTGTTCCCGTCACAGATTACTTTTGAAAATTACCAGAACGCCTGGGCGCTTATGAACTGGCCGAGGCTTTTTTACAACAGTATCCTGGTTACCGTAACGGCGACGGTAGGCCTGCTCTTTCTCAGTTCATTAGCCGCTTTCGCTTTTGCCTACCTGAGATTCCCGTTTAAAAATTTCCTTTTTATTACCTTGGTTTTGGCCACCATGATTGTTCCTATGCAGGTTGACCTTATACCTCGATTTTTAATGATGGCGCGGTGGGGTTTGGTGGGAACCTATATCCCGGTTATCCTTCTTGCACTGGTGCACGGGTTTCAAATATTTTTGTATCGGCAATTTTTTCAGGGATTGCCAAAAGACCTTTTTGATGCCGCGAAAGTGGATGGTGCCGGCTATTTCTGGATGTATTGGAAGATTGCCATGCCGCTGGCGTGGCCGGCTACGGCAACCCTCTTTATTTTTTCGTTTTTACTGCGCTGGAATGATTTCCTCTATCCCTTGATATACCTGACCGAGAGAAGACTGTATACCGTTCAACTCGGGCTGGCCTTCTTCCAGAGAGAGGCGGCTTTACCGGTCGGCCCCCTCATGGCGGCTTCGACATACGTAGCTCTTCCCACCATCGTGGTTTTTCTCATTTTTCAGCGCTACTTTGTCAAGGGCATAGTCATGACGGGAATGAAAGGATAATGAAAGGGGAGGTGGTATCGGGAGTGTATTTTCGCTGAGGATGTTTTTTGGGGACATGGTACATGTATGGTGTGTTTCTCAGTGTTACTTAATGTTACATTTTTACAATGGAGGTGCTGAAATGAAAAGAGGGGACA
Organism: Candidatus Atribacteria bacterium; assembly: GCA_003561145.1. Classification (GTDB taxonomy): domain Bacteria; phylum Atribacterota; class Atribacteria; order Atribacterales; family Atribacteraceae; genus Nitricultor. The sequence continues at coordinate 2,618 of PWXL01000185.1, read as the reverse complement.
AGGTAACTCTTGTTGCCGGTGTAAGCCTGGTGTTCCTCCTGGTTGCCGGATCGGTGGCGTGGGCGGATGTGGTAGAGCTCGATTTTTGGTTTTCCGCTCCCAGCAGGCAAGTAGCGTTCATGGAAGAAGCAGTCGATGAATACAACGCGCTCAATCCTCATGTGCAGATCAACCTGGTGGAAACACCCCCCGGCTATGAGCGGATAGCTACTGCTTTGGCTGCGGGTATGGGGCCGGACCTTTTCTGGTTCAACCAGAACATCCCCTGGTTTTTCGGTATTGAAACTGTGTATCCCATCAACGATTTTGTGAATGACCCGGAAATCGGGGTAGACCCGGAAAGCGTGTTCCCCTGGGCGCATACGTCGGTTCATTACGGTGGCGTTGTCCAAGCGCTTCCCGTCTATGGCTACCCCGGCACCCTGATTTACAACCGGGCGATGTTTGCAGAAGCCGGCATGACAGATGATCATGCACCGGGAACCTGGGAAGAGGTAACAGACATTGCCCTCAAGTTCACCGAATGGGTGGAAGGGCGTCCCGAGCGGTGGGGTATGACCAACGTCACCGTTGACTGGAATTTGCAGGAGATGTTGCTGAGTAATAGGGGAGACTGGGTCGATGATGAACTCACCCGCTACGTTGATGATCCCGAGAAGCTGATTGAGGGACTGCAGTGGTGGCACGATATGATCCACGTACACGAAGTCATGCCCGTACCCAGGGGCGTAACCTGGGTGGGAGCCCCCTATCTCCATGCCGGACATGAGACCTTTATCAGGGAAGAAGCCGCCATGGCGGGATTTGTCGGGGAAATTGAATTCGGTGTGCACGCAGCCGCTACCATGATGGCGGAAAACCCCGACCTTGACCTGGGTGCGGTCTTGACGCCGCTTGGCCCGAGTTCCGATGGAGTTCGCAAGATCAGTACCGGATACGGCGGAATTCATGTCATGGCAGATACCGCGGATCCGCTCGAATCCTACCTCTTTGCCAAGTGGTTTTTCGAGGAAAAGTCCCTGGATTATGTATTGACCATGCCGGGAGCGGTACCAGCCAATGTTGCGGGCATAGAGCATCCAGTGTACCTGGAAGATCCGCTGGTGAACCGCCAGGTACTCGAGATCGGAGATGGAATACTGCGTAACTTCCACGTCTTCCCCGGCAGGCTCGATGTTCGCTCAGAAGAGCCGTCCATGGCTGAAAGCGTGGTTCTTGGTGTTGCTACTCCAGAGGAAGCGGTGGAGAAATTTCTGCAACATGCCGAAGCAGTCTTTGCACTCTACAGGGAGGAGCTGGACGAATTCAAAGAGGCGCACGTGATCGAGTGGGAATGGTAGCTTATACACTAACCGGCCGGGTTATTCAACCCGGCCGGTTTTTTAAAATTCTACTGCTTGACAAAAAGAAAGTGCATATTTACAATTGTTCTATATATGAAATATATTTCATTTAATTCATGGCTGCACGATTGATGTTATTTATAAGATTTACCTTCTTCATCGTGTTTTTTCTGGAGAATATGTTATGAGGGAAAAGTGTATCGTTTTTCACAGCGGTACTCATTGTGCACTCGAAACGAGGGGGTAAACCATGGCGGACCTCGAAAATGACCTGATGGTCAGGGTTGCGTGGCTCCACTACATAGAGGGGTATGCGCAAACGGAAATCTCCGACATGCTCAATCTTTCCCGTCCCAAGGTGACCCGGCTGTTAGGTCGTGCCCGGGAAAAGGGCATGGTCCGCTTTATCATAGAATCTCCCCAGGCCAACTGCCTTTCGGTGGAAAAGGAGCTCAAAGAAACTTTTTCTCTCGTTGACGCTGTGGTGGTCCCTTCCGGAAGAGACGAAGAGCGCAACAACCGCAATATTGGAGAGGGTGGAGGGCTCTATGTTTCCAAAAAAATCAGCAGTGGAGACCTGGTGGGCATCAGCTGGGGAAGGACGTTACGGGCGCTCGCGGACTCTATCCTCCCACGTGACCGAGTACGGGGGGTAAAGTTCGTGAGCCTGGCCGGGGGGCTTACGGTCAGCGCTTTCATGAATCCTTTCAACATCGGGGAGAAGCTGGCCTCCCTTTTTCAGGGGCAGTGCTACTATATCCACGCCCCTGAAGTGGTGGAGTCTCCCGAAACACGCGAATTTTATCTCGCGGAAAAAGTGAACCGCAAGACCATGGAGATGGCTCTGCAGTCGCACTATTCTATCGTAGGTATAGGTGTCGCCGATTTCCAGAAATCCACCTATATCCAGGCAGGCTTTATCGACCCCCAGGACATGGAGATCATTATCCAGCGGGGCGGTGTGGGGGATATCCTGGGTCAATATTTTAACAGTGAGGGGAAACCATTGGACATAGAACTGCACCAGCGTACGATAGCTGTTTCCCTCGCCCAGTTGAAAGATATGCCCAACGTAATAGGTCTTGCGGGAGGGCGCCATAAGACCGGTGCCATCCTCGGGGCCTTGCGGGGAAGGTATATAAACGTGCTGGTGACAGATGAAGCTACCGCTCACAGCTTGATACACGAATACAACACCACAGCGGGAGAAAGGAGCACCGTTTGATGAAGGCACTGGTTTTCCTGGAACCGGGGAAAATGGAAATCCGTGATGTC
>PWXL01000204.1 GCA_003561145.1 Candidatus Atribacteria bacterium | reverse complement strand
GTGAGTAGTGAGTAGTGAAAAGACTTGCTTCTTACTGGCTTCTTACTTCTCACTTTTTTTCCACCTCTCACCGCTAAAAAGTATACCATCGGGAGCCCTGTTTCTCAATATCCGCCTATAGCCTTTGCAAGTCCCCTGCAGGGCTGTTTACGATTGTGTATTCTCACTCTTCATCCTTTCCGCCTTTCCACTCATCCATCCGCGAGCGTAACTTGATGATAGCTCGGGAGAGTATCTGTGATACCCGTGACTCCCCAACTTCCAGTACGGCCCCCATTTCCTTGAGGGTGAGACCTTCAAAATAGTAAAGGGTAATACAGAGCTTCTCCCGTTCAGGCAGCTCGTCCACCACCCGGCCAAGAAATTCCACCAACTCCTTGTTCTCTAAAATTTCCTGTGGGTTACAGCGCGGGTGCTGGTCGATGACTTCTTCTCCCAGCGATCTTCCGTTTTCCTTGCGTTCCTGCTCAAGGGAAAAGAACACACTGGATTTATGTTTTTCGATAACCCAGCTCACTTCCTCCATTGACATATTCATTTCATCGGCAATTTCTTCCAGAGTTGGATCCCGCCCGAAATCCCGTTGTAATGTTTGCCAGACAACCATTATTTCTTTGAAGGTTTTACGTTGCCCCCGACTCAAGGGGTCAAGGCTGCGGAGATAATCGATCGCTGAACCACGAATGCGGGAAAGAGCGTACGTCTCAAACCTTACTCCTGCTTCCGGACGAAATCTCTCAAGGGCTTGCAATAATCCAATAACGCCGTATCCTTCCAGGTCCTCCCTGTCAATATATGAAGGAAGTGTATATATCAACCGGCCCATAGCAATTTTGACCAGGTAGAGATAATGTTCGATCAGGCGGTCTTTTTGAACGGGATCACCGGTAAGCAGGAAGACATTCCAAGCTTCTTCGATGATTTTATGGCTTTTCGATAGATTCATGGTTCCATACTGTATCCTCATTTTTTTATCAGGAGAGAGGGAGATAATAAAAGGTGGTATCAGGTTACCCTAACAACCATCATGCAACAATAAGCCCTCTCAGCCCTACTGTACAGGCACCGGTCTCCCGATTGTTTCATGCTCACAGGAAGAATACCACAACTTGGTCTTTTCGGAAAAAAAGAATGCAGAAACCGCTTTTCGGTCAGCACCTAACAGGGTGCCATTCTTGAAAACCACGATAGGATCTATGATCAGTATTTTTCCGGGCAACGATCATTAGCTTTCTGCCCCGGAAAGTTCCAAAAAAGACCGGCAACGTCGAGGACAAGAGCAATACCGCCGTCCCCCAGGATGGCAGCCCCTCTCAATCCCGGGGTATCACCAATACATGAACCAAGGGTTTGTATCACAATTCCCTCTTTTCCCATTATCTCCTCTACCACCAGTCCGGCTCTTCCTCCCGTGGTATTCACTACTATGGCATGCAGAAATTCAGGTGTTTCCTTTTCCTCCGGGTGCTTCGTTTGCCTGGAACTGAGGAGTTCCCGGAGCTCAAAAAGTGATAGTGTATTCCCCCGGAAAATGGTAGTCAGTACTGTGTTTACCCGGTGGGTTTCCTTTGTGTGGATCTTTTCTATTTCAACCACTTCCGAAAGGGGAAGGGCATAAACCGCTCCGTCAGTTCTGACTATAAGAGCCCTCACAACATCGAGGGTCAAGGGGAGTCGGAGAGAGACAGTCGTTCCCCGGCCTTCTGCGCTCTGTATACATACCTGGCCCTTGGCCCGCTTGAGAGTGCGCTTGACCATGTCCATTCCGCTTCCGCGGGTGGAAACATCCGTCCCTCTATTTTTCATAGAAAAATCCGGGTGAAAAATAATTTCTATGATTTCCCTGTCTGCCATATTGCTCAGATTTTCCGGGGTGAAAAGCCCCATCTCAAGGGCACGTGAACGCACTTTCGAAAGAGGAATACCCATCCCGTCGTCTTTCACCATAATAACAACGGAGCCCTCTTCCTGGTATGCCTTGAGAAAGATATGCCCCCGCTCCGGCTTTCCTGCCCGTTTGCGCTCATTTTTTTCTTCTATGCCATGGTCGATGGCATTCTGCAGAAGGTGTATGAGAGGGTTGCTCATTTCCTCCAGGATCGAACAATCGAGTTCCGTTTCCTCGCCCTCCATCGAGAAATCGATCTCTTTTCCTGAGGTACGTGCCAAATCCCTCACAACGGGGGGTAAGCTGTGAAAAACTTCCGTAAGAGGTATCATACGGGCTTTCATTATTTCTGTCTGCAGTTCGTTTGCCACCAGGCTCATGTGGGTTATAGTGTCATCCAGTGAACTCTTGAAGGGAGACTTATTATGCTCTTCATTCAACCGCCGGATGTTGTCCTTTAACTGCGAGCAGTCTATGAGCAGTTCTCCCACCAGGTCAAGAAGCGAATCGAGCTGTTCCACTGCCACCCATGCTGCCTTTTTCTGGCGATGGTTCAATCGTGGTTTTTCTCTGCTTTCCACCGTTTCCTGCACCGGTTGTGACGGTATCTTTTCTTTCCGCAGAGGGGATACCTGAACCTCTTCGATTTCAGATATCGTACGGATGCATGCGGCAAGTTGATCTGGGTCACACGCTGCACGCACCATCACTGAAAAATCGCGTCCAAAATTTTCCGCCTCCAAATCCTCAAAAGGAGGCGTAATTGAAATCACCTCAGCTTCCATGTCCTGCAGCCGGTTGATAACGAGATAAGCACGAACTTCTTTCATGGAGCAATTTTCCACGACCCTTACCCGAACCAGGAAGTCTTTTTTTGCACAATCTCCGACGGGATGGACAAATGCGGTGTGTGTGGGAGCAGAATCCCTTTTTTTAGCAGAACAGGAACCGGTTGGAGGAGATAGTATTTCATGCTGCGTACAGCTCTTGAGAGAGGAGACAAGGTCTGAAATATCAAGGTCGGGTTCTGAACCCAGCTGGAGCATATCATTCCGCAGCCTCTTCATGGTGTGCACTCCACGAAGCAGTAAGTCGACCGTTGAAGGAGACACACCGAAAGAGGAATTACTTACACATTCCAAAAGATTTGCCATTACATGCGCAAGCTCGCCCAAGCGGGAAAAACCCATTGAAAGGAAAGAACCCTCTATGGTATGACAAGAACGGAAAGCTGCCTGTATCCGTTCAGTATTCTCAGGGTCCGTTTCCATGTGAAGCAGATTCTTCTCCAGGTATTCTATGTGTTCGGTAACTTTTTCCAGAAACACTCTTACGAATTTTTTGGTACCAAGAAGGTCAGCCACTGTTCGCCCACTACGGCTTTCTACACAATGCATCACTCCGGCCGAATAGCCTCGATCTCCACACATGGTTCCGAGCATCCGCCTGAAAGGTGACTGCGCTGTCCTTACATTATCAGGAAAGCGAAATTTTTATTGCATGAAAATTACCTCTTTGTATTCAAGCGCTCCTTTCCTCCGGTTCCTCTTCCTGCAGATGCAGTCCCCGTACCTCGAAAATCTGGTCGAGAACCAAAGCTGCCATGCCCCAGGCGGCACCCTCGTCACCAACTTCTGCTACTTCGATGCTAAGCTCTGATGTGCTGTAGCTCAACGCCTGGCGCTTCACCGTTCCTTCAATAGGAACCAGAATGTTTTCCCCGAAGGCCAGGAGTTCTCCCGTAAGCACCACCACTTCCGGATTATACAGGTTTACGGCGTTGGAGATGGCTTCACCTATCAACCGGCCGGTCTCTTCCACCAACCGGAGGGAAAGTTTATCCCCCTCTTCCAGGGCCTGTGCCACCATGTGAATATCAATGCGGGAGAGGTCACCCCTTGACATCTCCTCGAGCATGGAGGCAGCCCCGGAACGGATGGCATCGGAGACTCGCTGTACAACCGCCCGGGAAGAGGCCAGTGCTTCCAGGCACCCTTGGCTGCCGCAGTTACAGTATGGACCATTTTCGATCATCATCATGTGCCCGATTTCTCCTGCCGCCCCACGGCTCCCCCGGAACAGGCGCCCTTCTGACATCACTCCCGCGCCAATGCCTGTGGATAACTCCACCATCAGGATATCATTATAGGGGCGGGCTACACCCAGGCTTTTTTCAGCAACCAGCCGGCACCGTGTGTCACTTTCAATAAAAAACGAGTATGGGAACTCATCAGCCATAATTTCCCGCAGCGGAACATTTTCCCAACCTTTCACCTGTGTTGCAAAGACTGCTTTGCCGGACCTCACATCCACGATACCTGGATCGGCAATCCCAATCCCTAGAATAGGAGCGGTCTGCACTCCAGGTGAATCGACAACTTCATGAAGCACTCCCTTGAGGGCCTTAATAATATCATCCTTGGATGGCCTCTCGGGCAGGGCACGCCTGGTCTTGTAACACACTCCAAGCTTCAAGTCAGCCCCTAAACCCAAAACACGGGTTGAATTGAAATCCACCGTGACCGCTCGACCGCCATCGGGATTGATATCCAGTAACACTTTGCGCCTGCCACGCTTGGAGCTTTCATGCCCGCTCTCCCGTACGATCCCTTCCCGTAAAAGCTCTTTGGTCACGTCAGTAATACTGGCCGGGCGCATACCCGTGAGCTTACGCAGGGTGGTACGGGAGAGCGGGCCGTTTTTTCGTGTTAAGTTTTTTATAAGAGCTTTATAGTAATTCCTCACGTTGCTATTTTTTCTTCTCGGCATAATGAGCCTCCTTTTACCTTTTTGCTGTGACTATTATAGCACAAACCGAAAGGATATAAAGCTTTCTTCACTCATTTCCCCCATCTGGGGCTTTTCTTTGCCATATTTTATCTTTTTCAGGAATCTTTCTTTGTAAAAATATGCAGCTGTAGTTGCGACATACTTTTTTTGATCGAATTTTTGCAATGTAACCTTGAACACGGTGAAAAGGTCTTCTTTCTCCGTGGTTGTGCTATGGCAGGGGAAATAGTCCACGTGAATCACCGTAACCGGCTGGTGGTTTCCTGCTGGAAGACTGGAGAGTATATCATAGCCATAGCGGCAAGAAACCCCTTTTTATAATACTCTTACCAATTGGCTTTAAGCTTATCCACCACTTATCCACAGACTTTCCACGAAGTCAAATTCTTCAGGCCCTATACCCTCTCGAGAGAGTTCGAGTGTACGAATGCCCATGTGATGCACCTTTGGGAGACTGTAAAAATAATACCGCGGTTTTTCAGTGAGCATCTCTTCCGTTATACAGGTACATTCTCCCAAGTTGTCCACCGCACCGAACTGTGACGGGCTTTGCATTGTTTGGCGCTGGTTTTCGGCCAAAATTTTGATTAGTTGTACAAAATCATTGATTACGCTAAGATAAGGAAAAATGAAGAGAGGCATTTTCCGTGGTGCCGCCGAGTGCGGAGAATAGGGAAGTCCGGTGTGAAGCCGGCGCGGACCCGCCGCTGTGAGGGGGAGCGTCTTCCAGGAGCCACTGGGAAACCGGGAAGGCGTGAAGGCGCGAGGAACCCGAGCCAGAAGACCTGCCGCGGAAAAGGCGCGAGGATGAAGGTAAAGTCCTCGGCTCGCTGCTGAGTCGGGGACTTTTTTATTCTCCAGCAATGTGTTGTGGGAAAGCGGTTAGAG
>PWXL01000184.1 GCA_003561145.1 Candidatus Atribacteria bacterium | reverse complement strand
GTCAAAACAACAGGAGTGAGTATCCACCACCAGTGGCCCAATAGCATGGCCTGGTAGGAAATAGCCCACTGGATGGTTGTACCGAGAGTAGGAATTTCCAGCCTGACTAATCCGAGAATGGCGAGCACGATTTCCATGCCGATTGCCCAGGCTATGTTGTTAATGAGTGTAGAAAAAATAAGTGGTATGGTGAATGGAAGATACTCCTTGGAAACCAGGGGAAGGGTCCCGTTTCCTGACAGTAAGGATGTTTGGGTAAATTCCCGCTCACGGAGACTCAGAATCTGTGACCGGATGGTCCTGGCATCCCAGGCCCATCCGAAAAAGGCTAACAAAAGGCCGGTATTGACCAGTGTCATGGTTGCCCGTAACAACATCGCCACCATGACAAGGATAAGAAACAGTGGAATAACTAAAAGGCCATCTGAAATACCCATGAGGACTCTATCCGAAAGTCCTCCTTTATAACCGGCGATAAACCCGACGAGTACCGCTATGATTCGTGACAGCGAACCCGCAATAATAGCGATGATGAGGGAGTTGCGGATGGCAAAGGTCGCTTCCCAAAAGACGTCCTGACCCTTGGAATTGGTCCCCAGGATATGGGGCCATGATGGGGCCCGGTCGCGTGGAACCTGGCGCCACCTGACGGGGTCATACGGTGAAAAGAAAGAGACGGCGACGAGAAATACGAGTACACACAAGAGAATAAAACCTATGGCAAACCTGTAATCTTTCAAAAGATCTCTCAATAGCTCCATATGCTACCGCCTATCTGTGTCTGATTCTTGGATCGAACAACGGATACAAAAGGTCCATGATCAAAACCGCGGTGGTAATGGTCAAGATGGAGAGAACAGTGATTCCCATGACCAGGTTGTAGTCATTGCGGGTTACCGCTCTGTACAATAAAAGGCCCATTCCTGGATAGGAAAATACCATTTCCACGATGAGCACCCCGCTGAACACCTGTCCAAGGGCAAGGGTAAGCTGTGTGATTTGGGGAAGCATGGCGTTTCGTAACACGTAGCGGGGGATGATGCGCGTTTCCTTTACTCCGCCGGTATGTGCGTATTGAACAAAGTCCTCCCTTTTCACGTTTTGCACCAGGAGTTTCATCTGTTGGAACCAGATCGCGCCACCCAGTATCAAAAGAGTCAGTGCCGGGAGGAAGGAATGTCGGATGATGGTAAGAATGAAATTGAGATTGAAAACCGTACTTCTTCCCAACATAATCCCACCCACCGGGAAAATTTGCCACACATAAGCAAAGAGGATGAGGACCAGGATACCGAATATATAATGGGGGACCGGTCGAACAACCATAACAACGGCGTCAAAAACTTTCGACCAGCGTTTATGGGAGAAATATCCCGCTATACCGCCTATTACATTTCCTAATGCCCAGGCAAGAACCGTTGTGGTAACGAACAAACCGATTGTCCAGGGGAGATATATTCTGAGTAAATCGGCTACCGGTGTAGGAAACTGGAAAAAAGAAGGCCCGAAATCGAATGCGATAACCCGTTGCCACATTGCAACATATTGCTCGAAAAGAGTACCTTCCAGTCCATAGAGTTCTCTGAGTGATTCCATCAAGCTTCTTACTGCGCTTGCATCTAAAGAAGACCCCTGTGCTTGGATTTCGGCGATGACCCCCAAAATAGGGTCCTGGCCGGTAAAACGGGGTATCAGGAACACCGCGGTTATGCCGCAGAAAATAACCGCAAAATATTGTATTAACCTTGGAACAAGATATTCTTTCACAAATCTCATAATAACCCCCTTGGAAAGGCTTCCTGGTGTGAAACACACCAGGAAGCCTTTGTAGTGCCTGGCTTACTCAGCCTTCTCCAGGAACGGGAGCATATATTTGAGATTCGGCCAATGCTGGTAAGGCTGGCTGTAAGGATTCTCAGCTCCCGGCCAGTTGGTCCAGTATGCCTCGTCATAAGCGATAGGTCCAGTGTAACCATAGGTCGCGATAGTGGGCATCTCTTCGATCACGAGTTTCAAAGCCTCGATTCCGAGCTCGATGGTTTTTTCCTCTTCTGCGATCGGATCGGTTACTTCCATGGCTTCGATAATTTCATCCATCCGGGGATCAGACCAGCGCGCGGCGCCTCCCGGGCCGATCGCGACAGTTTCACCAATAGGGGTTAAATTACGAGAATGCCAGACATCGAACGTTCTGATAAGGTCCACTCCCGCTCCCCAGGGTTCAGCAGCTGGCCACGTAGTGGAAACCGAGTAATCTCCCATCATTGTCAAGTCGTTGTATGCCTCGGTCGCGTATACGGTAGCGTCGATTCCGAAGTTTCTCCACTGCTCGGCGGCAGCTAAAGCGTTTTTCATGTGATGATGCGCCACAGGGGGGTCTGATACGATATCGATTTTCCAGGGTGAACCGTCGGGAAGCAGCCAATTTCCTTCTGCGTTCCTGGAAAAACCATTGTTCTCGAGGAGTTGGGCGGCGACGTCAGGGGCATACTTCCACCATCCCATGCCGAATTGTTCCAGGATAATATCGGGATCATCCGGAATGGGATACCCTCTCTCTTCCGCCTCAGCAAGAATCCTTTGGGAAACATCAGGGTCATAAGGTTTGAACATCTCCCCATTACCAATATCGATCTCAAACTCTTTCAGCCAGTCTTCCATGGGCAGGAAAAAGTGCTCCAGGTATGCTGGAACAGGGGGAAGGTGTAGCGGACTCACAGGGGCCATCAGGTCGGTGGCGATCGCTGCGTAATCCACGATGTCTATAGCCAGTGTCAACGCCCACCGTACGTCTTTGTTGTCGTATGGTTCAACCATATTGTTCAGCAATATTCCGGTGATGCAGGGGTCAATGTTCACCACCCATGGCCAATCTCTCCGCCATGCACGGGCGGTGTCGCTCCTGTCCAGGATGACCCGGAGCCCTTCCTCGGTATGCTGGGCCATGTCAAGTTCGTTGCGAAGCTGGGCGAGGATCTTTCCTTCTTCACTTTCAAACCACTGGAACAACACGTATTGTGGCTGCGGCTCCCCGTAGAGTATGCCCGTGGGAGACCTGTCCCAATCTTCCCGTCGTTCCCACAGGGTCCAGAAGCCGGCCGGGTCGTAATCAAGCAGCCTGTATGCCCCTGTGCCGACCGGGGGATTGTATTTGAAGGCCATGACATCTTCGACATCCTCGAAAATATGCTTCGGCATGATCCGCAGGCATCCCCAGCGGTCTAGAAAATGCGCGTGGAACCTGGAACTGGGTCTTGTGAGATTCACCGTCACGGTATGCTCGTCGACGACGGTCACACTTTCTACAAATTCTGCCATCGGTCCGTGGTAGAGCAGGCCCGGTGTATCGACATGGAGTTCGATGGTAAATGCCACATCGTCAGCGGTGAAGGGAACCCCGTCGTTCCAGTCGACGCCTTCACGCAAGTGGATGGTCATCTGCATCAAATCTTCACTGTACTCGGGAGGTTCAGCCGCCGATCCGGAAATAATCTCGCCGGTGGCATAATCGACTGTCCACAGGGGTTCGAGAAGCAGCTGCTGCAACCCCCGGTCTTGATTTCTCCAGCCCGCCCAGAGGTTAAAATTATCTGGCATTCCAACCCGGCCGGTCAATTGGTCGGCAATCATGGTCTCTTCCCGGGGAATTCCTCCCGGGAGTTGAGCGAAAGCAGTGAAAGACAGGGAAAACATCAACACCAAAACCATCAAAATCATAATTCCCCATTTACATTTCATCATGTTTCTCCTCCTTCAGGTAAAGGGTTTATTTATTTTCATAAACCTCATACTAAAATATTATCATCCCACACGTTATTAGTTCTCCAGCCGATACTGCCTATTTCCCCCTAAACCGAAGCTCAGAGAGAACTTCTCTCTCCTTATTCCAACTTCGTCCAGGTGAAACCGTCCCACTTGACCATTCGACATGGGAGCACAATTTTCCTTGTATCACCTCCTTTGATTCTTTCTATAAGCGAAGTGGCCGCTACTTTCCCCAATTCCCTGAGGGGTTGTTCAGCGGTTGGCAAGGGCGGATAGGTATATTTCACCGCCTCGATACCATCAAAGCCAACAATGTCTAACTCTTGAGGAATGGTCATGTCTCTTTCCCTCGCCACCTCCAGGGCTCCGATGGCCATCTTGTCGTTGGCGGCGAATACGGCGGTGGGGAGGGGACTGAGTTCAAGAAGTTGCTCCATAGCTGTCCTTCCGCTAAGCCGGCGGAAATTCCCCTCCACGATGTACTCTTTTTTCAGTGGGATATCGTTCTCGAGGAGTGTATCGACATAGGCGTGATATCGCTCTTGTGCATGCCGGTGTTCTTCGGGTCCCCGGATATGGGCGATGTGGTTGTGGCCCTTTCTGATTAAAGACGAAACGACCTCTTTTGCACCATTATAATGGTCGATATCAACGTAGCTTACCCCTTCTCCTTCCAACCTCTGGTTCACTATGACAAAGGGAAAATTTTCTTTGACCAGGTCGCTGATTTCAGGATAGTGAATAGGCCAGTGGGAGAGAATGATCAAACCTTCGAAAAGTCGATTATGCGCAATGTCCAAGAGAGCCTCCCTTTTGTCCAATGGATGTCCGTTGAAAAACTCTCCTTTGACTACCATTTGAAGATAATAGCCTTGGGATGATATGGCGATGAGAAGGCTGTTGATGAGATCTCCATAAAAAGTAGAGAACTTATTCTGTTCCTTGATAAATGTACAGAGGAGGATAGTATTGGTTTTTCCCTTGATCAGGTTGCGGGCCAGGATATTCGGCCGGTACCCCAGTTTTTGGGCGGCTTCTAAAACCTTTTTTCTGGTATTTTCGGAGACCCCCTTTTGGTTGTTGAGCACTAAAGATGCTGTGGCAAGGGAAACTCCGGCCAATTTGGATACATCTTTCAGGGTAATAGGCATAAGATTATTAAATCGTTTTAGAAGTATTTGCTTGTATTATACTTGGAACATTTACAGCTGTCAAGCAGCGGTGTGTATGCTGCAGTCGGGTGTATACCAAAGTTAGCCAAACCTGTAGAATAAGAATGACGGCTTTCATCCAGGGGGTTAACCATGAAAGACATTGCGAATCAGGCATTGCTTGAGAGTGCCGGCTCTGTTATTCGCCCGTACACACTGGGTGAATATACCATTGGAGACGTGGGCTGTGCTCTGGTAACCGACACAGGCAATATATTTCTTGGTGTGTGTATCGATATTGGTTCTGGCATGGGTTTTTGCGCAGAGCACAGTGCCATTGCCGCCATGGTAACCGCAGGGGAATGCCGGATACGGAAAAATATAAGAAAGGAATAGCCATGACTAAGAGGAAAAAAAAGCCGAGGGAACAGGAAAAGAGCGGGAAGGTTGAAAAGCAGCATGATCCCTTCGATGTCGAAAAAATACCCGGACCCCAGGAGATGGAACGGTTTCTGGCGGACTTTTTCAAAAAAAACAGAAGTTCCGGACCAATTGGTGAGGCCCAGGATGCAATGTATAAAGCCTGGGAAGAAGAGGACCCATTCGTCCGTATCGCCTTGGCATTGAAAGCTCTGAAAATTTCTCCTGATTGTGCTGATGCGTATGTTCTTT
>PWXL01000032.1 GCA_003561145.1 Candidatus Atribacteria bacterium | reverse complement strand
GCCATGGCCTGTTTATAGGGAAGATCGCGTTGTCTCTTCTGGTGGGCAAACACACTCATTCCACACGCCACCGCACCGGATGATACCAATACGACTTTTTTAGCGGCTTGATGATACGCATATATATTTTCGGCAAGTTCCGCAAGTTTGCCCTCGTGCAAACGGGAACCTCTTACCAGTAAAGAGCTCCCTACCTTTATAACAATAACATGTGCTTGTGCAATAAGGCTGTTCCGGTCAATCATTGTCAACGCGCACCCTTTTTCCGTCCCAGTAGACAATCATTCCGCTTATTTCCACACGGCTCGGTACGGGAAGGGATCTCAAATAACGTTCAAAACCGCTTTCCGCCAGCCTCCGGTTGATATACACTTCTGTTTCTTTTCCTTTTTCACGGGCTTCTTCGAGCAACCGTTCCATGAAGGGAGAAGTCAAGCGTACAACCGGTATCTCGTCCTCCCCAAAGACAGGAGGAAAAGACTCTTCATTCTTTTCTACGTTTGAAACAAGAGGGAGTTCCCGCATGACATGTACCATGTGATCAAGAAGCTCATCGATCCCCCGTCCGGTTGGAGCGGAAACCGCAAAAACGGGTATCTCGGGGGGAAGCTTCAAGCGCAGCCGGGAAAGGCCTTCATCCGATCCGGGGATGTCCAGCTTAGTCGCCACCACTGCATATGGCTTGTGAATGAGGGTTGGATGGTACGCAGCAAGCTCCCGGCGAAGTGTAAGGAATCCTTCCTCCGGTTCCTGTAATGAGGGGGGAGACACATCTACCAGGTGGAGGAGATAACGGGTCCTCTCCACGTGCCGCAGGAAATCAAGACCCAGACCGGTACCACGTGAGGCTCCCTCAACGATACCGGGTATGTCCACCAATACAATCCGTTCACCCCCGTGTTCGCATACTCCCAGGTTTGGTTCCAGGGTGGAAAATGGGTATTCAGCTATGAATGGTTGTGCACGGCTCATAACGGAGAGCAACGTCGACTTGCCGGCATTGGGAAGGCCGATAATACCCACATCCCCGATTGATTTCAATTCGAGGACAATCTCCCGTCTTTCACCCGGGCGGCCATTTTCAGCTATGCGGGGAGCCTGGTTGACAGGAGTGGCAAATGAAGCGTTCCCTCTTCCTCCGCGCCCGCCCCGGGCTACAACCGCCTTTTTTCCCTCCTCGTCGAGATCACACATCAGAGCGCCGCTTTTCCGGTCAAGAACTTGCGTCCCAACCGGCACTTCGATCCAGGCATCCTCGCCCCGTGCTCCGGTACGGTTGGACCTCCCACCATTCTTCCCATCCGCCGCCAGGCACGATTTCCGAGTGGATGCTTCATAGAGGCTGGTCCTACGTGAGGAGGCACGGATGACAACATTCCCTCCATCCCCTCCCCTTCCACCATCGGGTCCTCCCCGCGGCACATACTTTTCCCGCCTGAAACTCACGGCTCCGTTTCCACCCTTGCCACCGGCAACGCGGAGACACGCCCTGTCGACGAACACCGTACTTTCAGGACGCTACGGAAGCGGGAGTTTTTTCTGTCCGTATGGAAACCCGTTTTCTTCCCTTGTTCTCGTCAAAAACCACATAGCCGCTTGTGGTGGCAAACAGGGTATAGTCTCTCCCCATTCCCACGTTCAGACCCGGCCAGAGACGGTTTCCTCTCTGCCGAATGATTATACTTCCTGCTTTGACAAACTGCCCGCTGTACGCCTTGACCCCAAGCCTCTTGGCGTTGCTGTCCCGGCCGTTCCTTGCACTCCCGCCGCTTTTTTTATGTGCCATGTAGGATTCACCTCCGCCTTCAACTCTAATAACACGTGATACCTCATGGGTGATGCCCGTTTCCTGTCACTTGGTATCGATCTCTTTTTCGATCTTCTCGATCCGGACCACGGAAAAGTGCTGCCGGTGACCGGTTTTTTTCCGAATATTCTTTTTCGGCTTATATTTGAACACCATGACCTTCTTGTTTTTTCCGTTCCCCATAACGGTGCCGGTAACCGAGGCCCCCTCTACATAGGGAGTGCCAACGATCGAGTCATCCTCAAAGCGGACCATAAGCACCCGGTCGAAAACCACCTGTTCTCCTTTTGCAGCACCGGCGGCATCCAGGCGGAGCATCTCACCTTCCCTGACCGGATATTGTCTGCCGGCCGCTTCTATTATCGCGTACATCCAGTTCACCTCCGAAGAATGCGAAAGAATCGCGTACAAGAATGTATCACAGTAAATTTGCCTTTGTCAAACCTACGAAACCCGGTGTCATTCTTCAAGACTCAGAATAGAAAGAAAAACACCGAACAGAGGCTTGTACCCCGGAATAATGCTGACTGTTGCTCTTCCCACTTTTCACTATACGGGTGGAGAGCCGGCCAGCATCCGTTCTCGCACCTCCGCCTCTCCCACTCCGGTGATATTATAGCGGCGGGGTGCAAGTGAGGTGGAAATTTTCCAGAGGATGTTTTTCGAGTATACACGCTGCAGGTTGTCCAAGTATGTCCTCCCTGTCCTTTCTAAAAAAGCCGCCAGTTCTTCGCCCACGGTAAATCCTATGGTCGAAGCCGAGGAATGACGACAGATTTCCTCCACTTTACGAAGGAATTGGACTGCCACGGTTTCAATGGAAAGCGTTTTTCCCTCTCCACCACAGCACTGGCAGGGTTCCCGCAAAAAGGTATCCAGGTTCTTGCGTACTCTCTTTCGCGTCATTTCCACCAAACCAAGCTCGCTCATTTCGATTACGGTACAACGAGTCCGGTCAGTGGCAAGAGCATTCTGCAGCGTCCGCACCAGCTCCTTTTTGTGGTCCCTGCGTCCCATATCGATAAAATCTATGAGGATAATCCCTCCCAGATCCCGCAGTCTCACCTGGCGTGCGATTTCTTGCGCGGCCTCTAAATTGGTCTTGAGAATGGTGTCCTGCAAATTTTTCTTTCCCACGTATTTTCCGGTATTGACGTCAATAACGGTCATCGCCTCGGTCCGGTCAAACACGAGATATCCTCCGCTTTTCAACCACACTTTACGGCTGAGGGTCTTCTCGATTTCACGATTGAGCCCGAAATGTTCGAAAATGTTATCACGACTGCCGAACAGTTTGACTCTGTTACCGAGGCGGGGTATCACCGAATCGATAAAATCCTTGAGTTTCTGGAAACCAAAGTATGAATTGATCCAAACATGTGTGACGTTATCGTCCATCACATCACGTACCAGCGTATACAGAAGGCTTGCCTCTTCGTAGAGTACAGCGGGTGAAGCAATAATTTCCGCCTTTTTTTGGATACGTTTCCACAAGCGAAGAAGCGTTTCGATATCCTCCTTGATTTCTTCCATTTTCTTGCCCTCGGCCACGGTACGCACAATAACCCCCATATCAGCCGGCCTGAGCCTGTCCACCAGTTTCTTTAAACGGTCCCTTTCCTCCGCTGAAGAAATCCGGTGCGAAACACCCAGCATGGACATCCCGGGCATCACTACGACATACCGTCCGGGGAGTGTTATCTTGGTGGTTACGCGTGCACCCTTGGTACCCATGGGCTCCTTCGCTACCTGCACCACAACTTCATGACCCGGCTTGAATACTTCCTCAATGCGCTTGGGTTTATTCTTTTCCGCAAAAAGAACGTCTCCGATAAAAATAAAGGCATTCTTATCAAAACCGGTGTTGATGAAAGCCGATTGAATGCCTGGAAGCACATTTTCCACCACACCTTTGAATATGTTTCCGGCCAGGCGGGATTCTGTGGCACGTTCGAAAAAAAATTCTACCACCTTTCCATCCTCTATAAGTGCTGCACGTATTTCAATTTCCGACATATCGATGACAATTTCTTTTTTCACCCTAAAACCCTCCGGAGTGTCCCGCGAACAGAACTTCAGTTTTGGCGACTTCCAATGGCGCGTCCAGAGAGAGGAGCTCCCGCAGGAATTGTGCAAATTTGAGGGGATTACCCAGCAGGGCTTTCCCTGCAAATACAAATGATACCACAAAACATGCACCATCCGCCAAGGGTCCCTGCACCAGTGTGACTCCGTCCGGCACAACGGGTACCTTGTGCGGGATTGCCCCCCGCGAGAGGGGAAAGGTATACCTATAGCGTATGCCTGTGATGGATGTGGATATTCCGGAACGGTTGGTTTCAATGTTTTTTAGATTCACAATTGACAATTCAGAGGGCAGCTGTGTATTGAGCTGTTCTTTCAAGGTCTTTTCCGGGATATGCTCGGTGAGCGCGATATCCAGGAATTCAGCATGGCTTGATACCCCCAGGGGAAGGGCCGGACCAAAAGACAGTTTGGGTCGAGGATTGAACCCCCGGGTATATGCCACGGGAACCATGGACCGCCGCAGAACCCGGTCCCACAAACGAGTGATATCGAGTTGAGAAATAAGATGAAAGGGCCGCAGCTTGAGATGGTGTATCCGGTAATTGAAAAAAACATCTTCCATGCTCAACATACTCCACATGTATGACAGGGATATCCCGGCCTGCACATCCGTGTCGTCTCTTCCCGCATCCCTTTTTGTAATTCTCTCCTGAGAAATCCCCGTCCCACGCCTATCATGAGGTGATCCCAGGGCAATACCTCTTGTTCTTTTCTTTCCCGCTGAGCATACAACGCCGGATCCCTGCCGCATCTGGAAAAAGCTTTTTCCCAACGCGTAAAGGAAAAATATTCGCTCCAGCCGTCCATGATGCAGCCCATGCGGTAAGCGGTCTCCACTACATCGGCGCTGTGGCGGTCGCCGCGGGCGAGAGCCGCCTCAACCAGGTTCAGCTGAAAATCGGACCAGCTCAAGCGAACCTGCCGGCGGAGGTGCCGCAGGTTTTTCCTCAGGAGAGCAGCGTGTTCTTCAAAGTATTCTACGGTCTGCTGGGAACACCACTGAAAGGGGGTATGCGGTTTGGGAACGAACGCTGAAAGAGACACATGCATGTTCACTGCCCTGCCCGCTGCTTTCTTTCCCAGCTTCAATCCCTCCTCTATAAGGGCAGCGATCGCAGTAATATCCCGGGGAGTTTCGGTAGGAAGGCCGAACATGAAATAGAGCTTGAGGTCTCTCCATCCCGCAGAAAAGGCCTGTACAATGGTGTCGAGCACCTGTTGGTCGGTCAGATCCTTATTGATCACTCTCCGTAATCGCTCACTACCGGCTTCGGGGGCAAAGGTCAGTCCACTTTTTCTCACGGAAGAGAGATTACGGGCTATCTGCAGTGAAAAACGGTCCATACGCAGGGAAGGAAGGGTCAAACTTACCCTGCGAGCATTCAATCGCCCGGACAGCTCTGTTGTCATTTCCCTGATTTGAGAATGGTCGGTGGTGCTGAGGGAAAAAAAGGAGACCTCGTTGTACCCGCATGACTCCACCAATGCTTCAGCCAGGCGGCATACAGTTTCCGGTGACCGTTCCCTGTGCGGCCGGTACAATATTCCTGCCTGGCAAAAGCGGCAGCCCCGCGTACATCCCCGCGATATCTCGACAGCCGCACGGTCATGGACAACAGATATATACGGAACGGGCACCCGGTCAGGGTAGGGAACAGCCTCGAGGTCACGCACCCAGCGCCTGTGTACCTTCTCGGGAGCCCGAGGGTGATTGACTTCAACCTTCTTCAAGATGCCGTCTGAAAAATAGAAGGGTGTGTACAACTGCGGAACATACATACCCCGTATCCCCGCAAGGGCCGCAAGCGTGCTCTTCCGGCTGAGATCACGTGTATTCCGCAATATTGCTACTATTTCACCTATAGCTTCTTCCCCCTCTCCAATGAGAAAAGCATCGAAAAAGGGGGCCATCGGCTCGGGATTTGCCGTACACGGCCCTCCACCCAACACCACAGGGTATTCTTTTCCCCTGTTTTTGCTGCGCAGGGGTATCCCTGACAACTCTAAAAGATAGAGGACATTCGTATAGTTGAGTTCTGTTTGCAGGCTGATTCCCATGAGTTCAAAATCCTTCACCGGGGTTGCGCTTTCCAAGGTGTACAAGGGAATTCCTTTTTCTTTCAGCAACTCACCCATATCCGGCCAGGGAAGGAATGCCCGCTCCGCCCGCACCGATGGATCCGCATTCAGTATGTGATAGAGGATTTTGAGTCCGACATGTGACATCCCGATTTCATAGACATCCGGAAAAGCCAGTGCTATGGAGAAATCCACACTGCGCGCATTCTTGATGACCGTGTTCCATTCCCGGCCAAGGTAGCGGCCGGGTTTGTGCAGGTTTCTCAGGCTCGGGTCATTCTGCAGGAAGGAGTGGATGAAATGGGGCTTCAATCATCCTCCCTCCTTCTGCGTGTTATATTGACTACCAGACCAACGGCCACCATAGTGATAAGCAGGGAGCTACCGCCGTAACTCAAAAATGGAAGGGGAATACCTGTGACCGGCATAACGCCTATATTCATTCCGATGTTGATCATAATTTGAAAGACAAGCATTGTCGCGACCAGTGAAGCGAGGAATTTGCCCTCCAAATCAGGGGCTTCACGAGCGATTTTCATTACCACCCCTACCAGGAGAATAAATAACAGAACAATGAACGCACCGCCTAAAAAACCCAGCTGCTCACACCAGGCTGCGAATATAAAATCTGTGTAGCGGGCAGGGAGAAAACGCAACTGACTCTGGCTTCCCGAGAGAAAACCGTTGCCCCAAAAGCCCCCTGCTCCAATGGCTATTTGTGACTGAATAACGTTGTATCCACTTCCTAAAGGGTCACGATAGGGATCTATAAAGGAAAGGAGGCGGTTTTTTTGATAATCTGCCAGAAACGGCCATGATACAGGCAGCAGAGCTGCGAGAAAGGATATGCTGAGCAATATCTTTTTCCAATTGAAACTTGCGAGCACCATGGCTGCCAACCAGAGGGCTACAAAAACCATGGAGGTTCCGATGTCCGGTTCAATAAAAATAAGCACCCCCGGTAATGCGGTTAGGATACAAAACTTGATATACAGCCCCCATTCATCTGCATGTTGAATGTTTTGAACCAGGTGGGCAGCAGCAAATATTATATAGGCTACCTTTGCAAATTCGGAAGGCTGCACAGACCGGGAAAACAACCAGCGTCGGGCACCCATTTCATCGCCCGATCCAAAAAAAAGTACCGCGAGAAGCGATAACACCATAAAAACATAGAGCGGCCACTCCAACCGTAAACACCAACGGTAATCCAACCTACTGACGAGGAAAAAAATCGCCCAACTGATCCCGGCCCACATGATCTGGCGACCATAGAAGCTCCCACCCAAAAGACCGTTTTCACGCAAGGGGTCTGTAGTGAATACGGCAACTATTCCGCATACGGTGAGAGCGAGGGTAAGCAATATAAGCGTGAGGCGGGATGATATCAACTCGCACCTCCACGGTGTTCCACATACCACTCAATCATCGTACGAGCTGTTTGAGCGGCGATCCCGCTCCCTCCACCACCGTGTTCGATCATCACTACGAAGGCAACACTCGGTACGTCAGCCGGGAAAAAGCCCCCAAACCAGGAATGTTCCTCACCATGGGGATTTTGAGCGGTACCTGTTTTGGCGGCAATCTCTACAGGGAGACCTCGGCAAGCCGTTCCTGTCCCCTGGCGTACCGCCCTTTTCATGCCCTCAATAATGACGTTCCAACTCGAATCCGCAACCGGCAATTGGGCTTCCACTACCGGGTTGCGGTTGCGAACCACCTCACCGCGGTTGTCCAAAACCTGACTCATCAATTGCGGCTGGTACACCCGTCCTCGTGCAGCGATGATACTGATCATACGGTACACATCAAAGGGTGTGAGAAGAACAAATCCCTGTCCTATGGAATAATTGATGGTATCTCCGGGATACCAGGGCTCCCCGATGTGTTGTCTTTTCCACCTGGGATCCGGAAGCAGCGCGCTGTTTACATCGGTCAGATCGATTCCGGGGCTCTCCCCCATGCGGAATGTCTGTGCCCATCGGCTTATCCCCTCCGGTCCCAGTTTTAATCCCAAGTTGTAAAAAGTGACATTGCATGAGTGAGCGATAGCGTCCACCAGATTCATCGATCCGTGTCCGGACCGTCTCCAGCAGTAGAAACGCTGGTTGCCATAGTCAAAAAACCCGGGACAAAACGTCCGGGTATCCGCCGTTACTATTCCCTCTTCCAGCGCTGCCAGAGCCAGCACCGGTTTAAAGACGGAACCCGGTGGGTAAAGGGCCTGAACAGAACGGCTGGTAAAAGAATGGAGTGAATCATCGACCATCCGCTGCCATTCTTCCTGGGTCATCCCTTTGACAAGGGCATTCGGGTTAAAAGCAGGGCGGCTGGCCATGGCTAAAATTTCGCCGTTTCTGGGATCGCCGGCAATAATAACCCCGCTTTTTCCCTCCAGGAGAGAATAGCAAAACTCCTGAAACTCCCTGTCCAGAGTGAGTGCCAGGGAATTATGGAAACGCGGCGGATGGTAATCCAACAGGCGTACTATTTTCCCCAGAGCATCCACTTCCACACGCCGAAAGCCCTTCTCTCCCCGCAGTATATCTTCGTAGTACAGTTCTACTCCGCTCTTCCCCACCATATCTTCCCCGGCGTATCCATTTTTGGCCAGGTTCATGAGCTCCATTTCACTTATTCTGCCAATATACCCGATAACGTGAGAAGCCGACACACCTGCAGGATACACACGGGTCGGCTGCGTCTCCACCATAATACCGGGAAGTTTCCGGTTGGCCTCCTCGATGCGGGACACTTCCTCTAAAGTAATGGAATTTGCAAGTAATACCTCCCCTGACAGTCTCTCCTGGGGGCGGTCATCGATGTGACGCCCCAGCACCGATTCCAGTTTTTCCCTGCTTTCCTGTATACTCACGTCACCGGGGAGAAAAGACACGGCATAACGGGGAACATCCTGTGCCAAAATTTCCCCATAGCGGTCATAAATATTCCCCCGGGGAGCTAATAATGGTGTTACCCGCATTCTATTGAGCTCGGATTTTTGCTGGTACAGGCTTGTTTCCAACACGCTCAAAAACCAAAGCCGAATTAACAGGAACAGGAGCATGCCCACAAAAATCCATACCATGGATTCAATACGCTGGTTTGTTTTCACCTTGGGTTGTTCATTCCACATCTTCGGTCTCCCTCAGAGGTACAACTAATGTATACGCATAATACAGGGCCATGTTCAGGGGAATGGATACAACAAGAACAACTATCATACCGTTACCATAAACGGCCGTCTGGGATAAAAAACGGATAAAGCCGATAAAGAGATAATCAACCAGGGGAACCAGGGATAAAAAGCCCATTACCCACAGCGTGGCACTGGAAAACACGTCGATCCACAAACCCGCAAGCAGAAACAGGGCGGCCGCATAGAAAATATAGGTGCCAAAAGGCGCATAGGAAAATATTTCAGCAATCATCCCCACGAGAAGAACCATCATCAGTACGACTCCCCCACGGCTTTCCCGTGCCATGAAAAAAACGGCTATAGAAGGAAGAGGGCTTAACACAGCCAAGGGAGGCCAGAAGGGAGCGAGAAAACTATTGATACAGGTGGATAAAAAAACATATATACTCACCGGTAATATTATTTCAGGCAGAGACATCGGTCCTCCCTATTGAACGCTCCGTATGATAAATGTTTGTTCCAAGCTGGAAAAATCACACGCCGGTTCTACCACTACTTCCTTAAAGAGACTTCCTTCCAGGTCTCTGACTTCGACTACCTTACCGACAACGATCCCCCGGGGGGTACTTATTCCCAGGCCCGAGGTCACCACCAGGTCTCCGACCCGGACATCTGAATCCCGGTATATGTACTGTAATGAACACAACCCTTCTCCCTTGCCTGCCACCACCCCTATGTCGCGGGTACGCTGGATCACCGCGCCTGTTGCCAGTTCTGTGCTGAGTATGAGCCGGACTTCAGAGTAATTTTCGAAAACTTCTTCCACCCGGCCAACCATTCCTTCATAGGTCACTACCGTCAGGCCGGCTTTCATTCCCTCCCGTTCTCCTTGATCTATAACCAATTTTCCCAACCAATCATAGGGATCTCTTCCAATAACATTCGCCGGAACAACTTCAAAGGGTATCATCTCCTCAATGAGGCTGGCTTCCACTTTCATTGAGAGCTCCCGCACTTTTTCATACAACAGGGCATTTTCATTTTTGAGCCTGCCGATTTCCTTGAGAAGTTCGCGGTTTATCTCAACCGTCTCCCTGTTTGTAAAAAAGTACTGCCGCCATCCGGTGACTCCTTCCCGCACCAGGGTCCAACCCCTGGAAAACGACACCGTTACGTGACGAAAGTTCCCAAAAAGGCGGGACACAGTGCCTTCGCTCACAGAAAATATCACCAGCTGTAATGAAATTATCAAAACTATGATCAGCAAAATGTATTTTTTATCCATACAGTTTGTGTATTCCTCACTTCTTACTGTTTACTTGCCACTTTTCACGGTCCTTCCCCATCCCTTTCGAAAACGTTGAATATTGCTTCTCCCGCCCGGTTTGTGAGGATTTCTCCTTGAGGGGTGACCGCAATCAAGGAAATACCGGGGAAATGTTCATCGATCAAGGCAAAGGCTTTTTTTCCTCCCGCCATAATCGCAGTGGAGAGAACATCGGTTTTCAGGGCGCTTTCCGCAACAACCGTAGCGCTGGCAAAGTCCTGTCCGGGATACCCGTCATGAGGGTTCAATATGTGGTGATATCGAACTCCGTTCTCTTCAAAATAGCGGTAGTAATCACCCGAGGTAGAGACAGCCCGGTCCCGCACACTGAGGGAACCCACCAGAGAATCCTCACGGGGATGAAGTATGCCTACCACGGTGTCTCTGCCCAGGGAATATATTGTCCCCCCGGCATTCAGCAAACCCTGCTTGACGCCCTCCTCACGCATACACTCTTGAAGCCTCTCTACTAAAAAACCCTTGGCTGCCCCCCCGAAATCAAGAGTGGCTTGACCATGCCTCACAATTTCCCTGCTTTCTTCACGTAATTCTATTCGTGATTCACGTATGAGTTCAATAGAGTGCAGTATTTCGTCCTGCGAGGGGAGACGCGGTTGTGAACCAAACCCCCAAAGATCAGAAAGAGAACCGGCAAAGATGGTAAAGTAACCCCCAGACAGGTCGGCGATTTCCCGGGTACGAGTGAATAACATAAATGTCTCCCTGTCAACTGTCACAGCTTCGTTGCCCTGATTCATCTTGGACAGTACACTCTGTGGTGAATAGCGATCCCAGAGAGCATCTGTTTCTTCGACATAGGTTTGAAACCTTTCAAAAAGACCGCTCTTATGACGTGGAAGTTCTATCTCAATCCAGGTATCGAACCCGACAAACATGCGGTCTACCGGCTGCCTGTTCCAGGCATCCATCCCTGCCCAGAGCATAACTACTGCGAGTACCGGGAGAAGAAAGAGTGTATAATGCCTCACATGACCACCATTTTCAGTACTTTCCCGCAAGAGGTGCAGATATTTCCACGCAAGCCGACGGTGGATACCGTATATCCTGATCGTTCTATCACCCTCCCTCCGCAGGCAACACAAAAGGTCGAGCTTGCTTCATCAGATGAGATGTTTCCCTGGTATACATACGAAAGCTTTTCTCGAGCTTGTCTCCACGCCCGCCCCATTACCGGAGGCGGCGTAGGAGGGAGATCGCAACGATGAGCTGGAAAGGCACGGGACAGATGTAACGGTATGTCAGGATCCAAAGCATATATCCAGTCTACTAACTGTGCAACGGCCGTTGGTGAATCATTCAGTCCGGCAAGAAGAAGATTTGTTATTTCCAGGTGAACATTCGCCTCATAGATGGCCGTTATGGTATCGAGTACCGGTTGCAGCCTGCCCTGACAATATTTTTGATAAAATTCATCGTCCATGGCTTTCAAATCTACGTTCATGGCGTCGGTCAAAGGAAGAATTTCCCGGAGAGGTTCACTTTCAATAAAACCATTGGTGACGAAAACCACTTTGAAACCTTCCCGGTGAGCTACTCTGGCAGTATCATATACATATTCCCACCATATGAGTGGTTCGTTGTAGGTAAAAGCGATGCCTACCGCATTTTCCGCCCTGGTACGCCGGAGAGCTTCTTCAGGCGTCACCTCTTGCAAGGAGCACTCAAGAGGAGAGACCTGCGATATACGCCAGTTCTGGCAGAAATAGCACCCCAAGTTGCATCCCACACTTCCCACAGAGAAAATTCTGCTGCCCGGGTAAAAATGGTAGAGGGGCTTTTTTTCTATGGGGTCCATGGCCAGGGAGGCAACCCGCGCATAGGTTGTTGGTATAAGAATCCCGTCCGTGTTGATCCGCACCCGGCACCGGCCGCTTGTACCTTCCTGTATGGTACAATGATGGGGGCACAAGAAACATTGTACGCTTGTGCCCTTTCCTTTTTTCCAAAACCTTGCCTCAGCCACACTCACACCCCCCCCTCGCATTTTCACTGAAGCGCTCTACACGAAAACGATACAAGGCAACAGGAACATGGGGGGGAATCCCTGCTTTGCGGCGGGCTATGTCAACCTGGTACTCGACCGTTTCCACTCCTTCGATATCAGGCAGTAAAAGTCCTCTTTTCCCTTGCCACTCCACTATGACGCCAAAGCGGACCGGGTCAAGTTCCTCGTTTCCGCTCACCCTTTCCGGATGGCTCAGTATATCCACTGATATCTGTACCTGGTTCAACTCATCCTCCTGAACAGGAGTAAACCGTGGATCGCAGCAAGATGCCTGTACGGCGTTTTTTACAATTTCTTCAGCCAATGAAGAACACTGCGGTTCAAATGTTCCTATACAGCCGCGCAAATTGCCACCCTTTTTTAAAGAGACAAAAGCGCCTGAACGACGTGAAAGAAGTGAGCTATGTATATCCAGGGGGACGGGCATAACCCTGCGGTTGTGCAAGTAGTACTCTATGGAACGACGCGCCAAAGCAATGATGTCCCTTTTCACCTGATTATCAGTATTCACCGTGAATCACCAGCCTTTCTGCGTGATTGCAGGTATCGCCTTCCAATAACCGCTGCCTGAAAATCGTCAAAGGGCTGTGACGGATACTGCAAAGAACGGGGAAAGAGACGCCGCCAGCCACGGGGAGGATGGTGTTCGAAAAATAGAAGCCGTGCTTCCTGGGTGCTATTGCGCTCATCTATAAGTTGGTAAGGGAGAAAACAGCTGCGAATGGTCCGGAGCACCAAATCTTTACCTGTACTGTTGCCCACTGCGGCATGTCGAAAATTGTATTTTTTTCGCCATTCCTGCAGGCAGGTTGGGAATTCTGCAGGAGTTGTGATATACAGGCGTACCAGGTTGCCCTTCCCGTCCAACAAGGCAAGGCCGATCTTTCCTTTTCCCGGATCAACAGCTAAAACATACTCCTCCATGTCTGTATTGTACACCCCTGCCGCCGCGGCTTCAATCGCAGTCTCACTTCTCAGCGGATGTGGGTGTGAAGGTGATGAAGAGAATCCTTCCCTGTACACCATCAATGTATGGGTTGAAGGGTGAGAAAGATGCCACGACAGCCGGACCGACTTGGCGATTGTTGAGGACAATACGTGCTTCGTTGGACAGCAGCCAGAATTTCATTATACAGGAAAGACTCAACCGCGGGAACACACCAAACCATAGGACCTCTTGCGTGTTCCCGCGGTTTTTTTGTTGTGTCTAGGTGGTCATTACTCCATACCGATTCCTTCCTTGGTGTAGATTCACCTTACATTTTCTCCCGGCAACTGTAATGTGTATGCAGAAGGTGGTGTGCTTTCTCCCCGTTGGGTTCACCTAAAAAATCCTCATACAGCTTTTGAATGGCCGGGTTTTCGTGAGACTTGCGCACAGGAAATGATTTGTCGACGTTGTATATAGCTTCGATCCTTTTCATCCTGATATCCAGATTCGTCGGGATCGGCTGGCCCCCACCACCAATACAGCCACCGGGACATGCCATTATTTCTATGAAGTGATATGTCACCTCACCCGCCCGTACTGTATCGAGAAGTGTACGGGCATTTCCAAGGCCGTGTGCCACAGCAACCCTGACCGGAGTTCCCTTTACATCCACAATGGCTTCCTTGACGCCGTCCATTCCACGCACGTCCATGAAATCAAGTTTGGGCAGGGTTTCACCCGTCACCTTTTCATACACGGTACGGAGGGCCGCTTCCATCACGCCTCCTGTAGCTCCAAAGACGGCGGCGGCTCCGGTAGAAAGACCCAGCGGTTCATCGAAATCTTCTTCCGGCATCTCGGCAAGGTTGATGCCCTTTTCCCGCAGCATGCGGGCCGCCTCCCGGGTGGTAAGTGTATAATCCACATCCTGGTACCCTGAGGCACGCATTTCATCGCGCTGGCATTCATATTTTTTCGCGGTGCAGGGCATTATGGAAGCCATCACTATATCTTTTGCCTCCACCCCGATTTTCTGGGCGAAATAGGTCTTCACCACGGCACCGAGCATTTGCTGGGGGGATTTACAGGTAGAAACGTTTTCCATCAATTCCGGATAGAAATGTTCCATGAATTTAATCCAACCGGGGCTGCAGGAGGTAATGAGAGGAAGTACACCTCCCTGTGTCAGCCGGGTTATAAATTCAGTACCTTCCTCGATGATCGTGAGGTCAGCGGAAAAATTGGTGTCAAAAATATAGTCAAAACCCAAACGCCGCAGTGCCGCTACCATCTTACCGGTGGAGATGGTTCCCTGGGGCATCCCAAAGGGCTCACCGATACTTACCCTGATAGCCGGAGCAGTTTGTAACACTACTGTTTTTTCCGGATCGTTCAAGGCGTCCCATACCTTCTCCACGTGCTCCACTTCAGATAACGCTCCCGTGGGACAGGCATGGATACACTGTCCGCAGTTGATGCATACGCTTTCTCCGAGCGGCAGGCCCAGGGACGGGCTGATATAGGATTCAAACCCGCGGTTGGCGAAATCGATGGCAAATACACTTTGGATCTCTGAACACGTACGGATACATCTCCCGCAGAGAATACACCGATCGAGATCCCTTTTTACCGAAGGACTGGAAATATCAACCTCGTGATGCTGCTGTTCTCCCTCAAAACGAATCTTCCTCACCCCGAGCTCATACGCCAAGTCCTGCAGTTCACAGAACTGGTTACGGTCACACAGCTGGCAATCGAGGGGGTGGTTGGACAAGAGAAGCTCGAGATTCGCTTTGCGTGCTTCCCTCACCTTCTTCGAAGAAGTTTGGATTTTCATTCCTTCCCGTACCGGGGTCACGCATGCTGCTGCCAGAGTGGGCTGTCCTTCTATTTCAACGACACAGATCCTGCATCCCCCGTAGGGGGTGAGACCGTCCATGTGGCACAGGGTAGGAATGTGGATGCCTGCTGACTTACATGCTTCGAGCACAGAAGAACTTGCCGGAACCTGGATTTCTCTCCCGTCCAGGTAGAGTGTTGCCACATTTTCCTGTTCATCCTTTCGGTTTACCTCGGCGGCTACCTTGGCCATGCCTTTCACTCCTTCTTTTTTGATATTCTCTTGTTTCTCGTATCTCTTCCGGCGTTCCCACCGAACTGGGATACATGAACATATACCCCTATCGAGCCCGCGGGATTATACGCCTACCTCTTTCCTTTTCGGTTTCATCTCGCATACCTGGCAATCGCAAAGATGTTCTGTAACATGTTTTTCAAACTCTTCCTGGAAATAATCCAGGCATTTCATCAAGGGGTTGGGAGCTGCCTGTCCGAGACCGCAAAAAGAAGTGGTCTTCATGTTCTCGCCCAGTATACGCAGGAGATCAAGATCCCCAGGGCGTCCCCTGCCCCTTTGCATCCTGTCCAGGATTTCCACAATCCGTTTATTGCCGATCCTGCAGGGTGTACATTTCCCGCAGGACTCATGAAGGAAGAATTCGCAGAAATTTTTCACCACGTCGACGATACAATGAGTGTCGTCAACAACCGTGAGTGCCCCGGAACCCAAGGCTGAATTGAATTGGGCCAGAGTATCAAACGCCATGGGTACATCGAGCATGTCCGGGGTCATGGTGCCGCCTGATGGCCCTCCTGTCTGCACCACCTTCATCTGCCTCCCCCCGCGGATGCCGCCACCTACATCATACAGGAGCTCACGCAGGGTGATGCCCATCGGAACCTCGATGAGTCCCAGCATATTCACATTGCCGGTCAAGGTGAACACCTTGGTGCCCGGACACGTGGGTGTGCCGATACTCTTGTACCAATCCGCCCCGTTCAAAATAATAGGAGGGATATTCGCCAGTGTCTCAACATTATTGATGGCTGTGGGTTTTCCCCACAACCCTGCCTGGGGGGGATAAGGAGGTTTTATGCGCGGTTCCCCGCGTTTTCCCTCGATCGATTCGAGAAGCGACGTTTCTTCGCCGCAAATGTAGGCTCCCGCACCCTGGCGTATCTTCACCTGGAAGGAAAAATCCGCCCCCAAGATACCGTCACCGAGGAGGCCGGTATCCGTTGCGCTTTCTATGGCTTTTTCCACAGCACGTATGCTTTCCGGATACTCCGCACGAATATAGATGTACCCTTCTCCCGCACCTACCGCATACCCGCATATAGCCATCGCTTCCACAATCGAGTGCGGATCGCCTTCCAGAATAAGCCGGTCCTTGAAAGTACCCTGTTCTCCCTCGTCCGCATTACACACCACGTATTTTTCCTCACCGGGAGCTTTCATGGTGAATTCGAGTTTCAGACCGGTAGGGAAACCCGCCCCTCCACGGCCCACAAGACCCGAATCTTTCACTATGTTTATAGCTTCCTGCCGGGACATGGATAGAACCTTGCCTAAAGCCTGGTAGCCGTCCTGGGCAATATAGTCTTCGATACTTCCCGGGTCTATGAGACCACTGTTACGCAGAACCACCCGCTTTTCTTTTGCCAGAGGGGAAGGCCGAAAATACCCTTCTTTCAAAGCCGGGGCGGTTTCCGACACTATCAGTCTCTCCACCGGCCTCCCTTTGAGTAAATGCTCGGAGACTATCTCTCTCACCTCTGACACTGTTACCGGTGCATACATGATATTGTCGGGATAGATCATCAAGAAAGGAGAAGGAACCCCTCTCCCCAGCGGGCCCGTTTCCAAGACTTTCACTTCATTGGACAGGCCGGCTTGGGCAATTTCCCTTTCCAGCCTCTCCTTGACCTGGGAAGCACCGAGGTGGATGGAATTACTGGTCATCTCGATCAGTACATGAGCACGATAAAACATCGTATTCCCCCTATTCATAAAGTGCGAGGACTTCCCGGATCCGTTCCTCGGTCAGATTCCCGTAGGTAATGTCATTCACCATCATGGCGGGGGCCACCCCGCATACCCCAAGGCAACTGGTGGCTTGCAGGGTAAATTTTCCGTCACGAGACGTGTCCCCTACCTGTATACCCAGCTCTCTCTGCAGAGTACCCAGGACATTCACCGCCCCGAGCACGTGGCAGGGAGCACTTTTGCACACCCGGACCATATATTGTCCCACCGGTTCGGTTTCGAAAAAGGAATAGAAGGTGGCCGCCCCCCACACCTGGGCAGAAGGAACATCAAGCTTTTTGGCCACATATCCCATCACATCGCGCGGAAGATATCCCCACTTGCGGGAAACATCCTGCAGCACCGCTAAAAGCGGGGTCCTCTCATTCTGGTATTTTTCCAGGATTTCGTCGACTTCGCTGAATACAAGGTTCTCTCCTTTTACGGCTTCCATCAGGATTCCTCCTCCAGCTCCTCGTCTTCTTCAATGTCACCCGACGCCAGTTGATAGCGTTTCATGCTCTTTTCCAGATCACAGCGGAGGCAGCGCTCTGCCTCCCGGCGTACCTGATCCTCGTTCATGCACATCCTTACCTCGGCGAAGCTGCATACCCGCTCATTCACCGGAAGCTCGGCAGCCCGGATACGAGGCTTCTCTTCCACAACCGGTGTGTCCTCAAGAGCCTTGATTCTCTGCGGGCTTATAAAGATTGTCTCCTCTTCTTCATCACCCTTCAAGTAATCATGAATGCTGAAAGCCGCCTTTTTGCCCTGGGCCATGGCATGGACAACGGTCGCCTCTGCACCGGTCATATCACCCCCGGCAAACACGGAGGGAAGAGAAGTCTGAAGAGTGTAGGGATCGATAACAACGTTCCCCCGATAGTCGGTTTCCAGGCCGGCTTCAAACCCCTTGATATCAGGAATCTGGCCAACTGCCGTAAGAACCATTTGACATGGTATGGTTGCTTCGGCACCCACCACCGGTGCGGGCCGGCGACGGCCGCTGCGGTCAAATTCTCCCAACCGCATCCTTTGCACACGCATTCCGGCCACTTTCCCCTCTTCATCTCCAATAATTTCAAGGGGATTCATCAGGAAGTGGAAACGGACACCTTCAATGTCAGCGTCCTCGATCTCCTCCGGTATGGCCGGCATTTCCGAGCGGGTACGCCGATAGACCACGTTGACCTCATCCGCTCCCATGCGCAAGAGGGCACGTGCTGCGTCCATGGCGGCGTTGCCTCCTCCCACAACGACGACCTTGCCCGGTACATCCACCGAACCGCCCAGGTTTATTGTTTTCAGGAAATCCAAACCTGCGTACACTCCCTGCAGGTTCTCCCCCGGTATGCCCAATGGCGCGTTCTTCCATGCTCCCACCGAGAGGAAAACAGCGTCATGCTGTTCCCGTAAGTCCTGCAGTGTGAAGTCCGTTCCAAGGGATTTCTCGAGCTCAAACCGCACGCCCATATTCCGTACCTGGTCAATATCGTACTGTAAGGGCTCTCGCGGTAAACGGTAAGCGGGAATTCCTGCCGCCAGCATTCCACCGGCTACGGGCAATTCCTCATACACCGTCACGTTGTATCCCTTGCGGGCGAGATAATACGCGCAGGTAAGCCCTGCCGGACCCGACCCGACAACTGCGACAGATTGTTCGCGCCGCCGTTCCATCACCACTGCCAGAGACAGGTGGTTCCGGCGGGCGTAATCTGCCACGTACCGTTTCATGTCATCGATGGCCGCTGGTTCGTCGATCTGGTTCCGCCGGCACTTGGCCTCACAGGGCCGATGACAGACCCTGCCGCACACCGAAGGCAGCGGATTATCCTCCCGGATGATTTGCAAGGCGTCTATATATTCTCCCTCTTTCACGCAGGATATATACCCGGGAATATCGATACCCAGGGGACAGGCGTGCTGGCAGGGAGAAACGAACAACGGACGGCACACAACCGCCGGACAGCGTTTTTCCCGTATATGAGATTCATATTCGTCACGAAAATACCGAAGGGTACTGAGCACGGGATTAGGCGCTGTCTGACCCAGGCCGCAGAGCGCGGTGGCCTT
>PWXL01000198.1 GCA_003561145.1 Candidatus Atribacteria bacterium | reverse complement strand
TCCGGCAGCTCGGATGAAATCATGATGATCCCTGCCCCCTTTTCGCAGAGCCTCTCCATCAGGGTGTAGATCTCGGACTTGGCCCCGACGTCTATCCCCCGGGTCGGCTCGATCATGATAAATACCCGTGAACCGGTCTCAAGCAATTTGGACAGGACCACTTTTTGCTGATTGCCCCCAGACAGGTTGTTGACTTCGGTGTGTATGGAGGGGGTCTTGATGTTCACGTCCTTGACCCACCTGTGAGCTTTCTCCTGCTCGGTCTGCCGGCTGATGAAAAATCCCTTCCCCAACTGTTCGATGTTGGCCATGGTGATATTGTGGAGAACATTAAGAGACAGGGCCAGGCCTTCCTTTTTCCGGTCGATTGGTAAAAAGCCGATGGTGGATTGCACGGCCTGGCGAGGAGATTGGATGGTGACCCGCTTTCCCTGTACAATGAATTCTCCACCGTCCACCGATTCCAGTCCATACAACGCCCGGGCGATATTCAAGCGACCTGAACCCAGCAGCCCGAACAGTCCCAGGATTTCCCCTTTTTTCAGGTCGAAGCTGATATCGTCCACGATGTCCTTGATAGTCAGGTTTTTAACTTCTAGCATGGTTTCGCCGATAGATACTTCCTTGTCGGCAAAAAAGGATTCCAGTTCACGGCCCACCATCATGGAAATCAGGGCGTTTTTGTCGGTTTCCCCCGTGTTGACCGTACCCACTTTCTTCCCGTCCCGCAGCACCGTTACCCGGTCGGTAATCTGGAAAACCTCCTCCAGCCGGTGCGAAATGTAGATAATACCGACTCCCTGTTCCCGCAGGTTCCTGATCACTTCGAACAGGGAACGGATATCGTTCTGGCCCAGGGCCGCGGTAGGCTCGTCCATCACCAGGATTTTAGCCTGCTTGTTGATCGCCTTTGCGATTTCCACAATCTGTTTCTGGTGAATGGACAGGTCTCCCACCAGTTTCTTCGGGTTGATGTCCACCTTCAGCCGGGAGAGTACTTCCCGGGATCGCCGGTTCATTTCTCCCCAGTCGACCAATCCTGCTGATTTGCGGGGCAGCATACCGGCAAAGATATTTTCAGCGACGGTCAGGGTGTCCATGCTGATCAGTTCCTGATAGATGACCCGAATCCCCTGCATCTGGGAATCATGGGGAGAACGGAAAGCGACTTTTGCACCGTCGATCAGGATTTCACCTGCATCCATGTAGAAATCTCCGGATAAAATTTTAATCAAGGTGGACTTGCCCGCCCCGTTTTCTCCCAAAAGACCAAGCACCTCGCCGGATTTGAGATCGATACTTACGTTGTCCAGGGCCCGCACCCCGGGAAAACTTTTCGAGATCTTGTTCATGTTCAATAAGACATTGGTCATGGAATCCTCACCCTTGCTCCTTCGGTTTTGGACGCATGATAAAGTATCGAGTCAGATAATGAAAAAAGTAAAAAGGGTGGGCTGGGAAGCCCACCCGGTTTTGGTTTCACTCGGTTGGTCAATCGAGAGGATAGTATTCGTCGACGTTGTCCGGGGTGATGATTTCATTTTCCACGAAAATGTAAGCGGGGACCGGTTGACCAAGCATCATGGCGCAGGCCGCCGGTACCACGTATTCGCCGTACTTCTCGGGGAAGAAGGCGATGGAGGCGTCGGTCAGGCCGTCCCGCAGTTGGGACTGGCCCAGTTCGTCGCAGCCCAGGGTGATGATGACCAGCTTGTCGGTATCCCATCGGCCTGCTCCCTGCAGGGACGCGATGGCTCCGGCCATGGTCTGCTCGTTGATGGAGGTCAGTGCAATAGTCTGAGCCCGGGGGTGGGCAGCCAGCACGTCGTCCATGGCGGCCTTGGCCTGTTCGGTCTGACCCATGCCGCCGTCAGTGCGGACGATTTTATCCTCGGCCTCCGGCCCGAAGTGTTCGGTCAAGGCATAGGCAAACCCTTCCGAACGGAGCATGGTGACTTCTCCGCCGGCCGGCATCTGCAGGAGCACCACCAGGTCCAGGTTGTCCCAGCCGCCCAGCTTGTTTTCGATCAGTTCCGCCATTTTCTGTCCGCCCATCAGGGCGACGGCCCAATTATCCACCCCCATGAACGGCGATCCGGGTACGGGGACATCGACCGCGATGATGGGAATACCAGCCTGGCTGAAACGGGCGGCCACGATGTTGTTGACCTTGGCATCCGCCTGGAACTGGATGAACACATCAGGCCGGCGGGAGAGCATGATGTCTGCATTGCGCAGGCCGATCACCGAATCGTACTGGTTGTCCAGGATGATCATCTCGCTGTCTTCAAAGCCAGCCAGCCTGGCCTGTTTGATGATGTCCTGCTCGACCGAAATGCAGAAAGGCAGCGTGGCGAAAATGTTGGCAAAACCCAGTCGTTTTCCCTCGCCGGGTAGATCGGGATAGGGTTCTCCCGCCATGGCGGCTTCCCGGAACATCTCGTAAGTGGCATAGGGGCTTTCGTCGGCCAAAGCGGCATTTCCGGCCAGGAATACGACCACGATCAGCACTGCTAATACAAGTTTGAATCTCTTCATGGGTTTTCGAACCTCCTCTTGTAAATAAGTGAGTCGTGAGTCGTGAGTCGGGTAAAAACCATATCCACTCGCCTCACTTCTCACGGTCTTATTTTCATTCCCCGATGTCCTCGGTAGCCCGAGGGGGGTGGCTTCTTTGTAAATACAGTGAGAAGGGTTTTATTGTTTGAAATGAATACCCCTTCCTCATCAATGCAACCAAGACTCCACCTCCGTCACCATGAACCTGGTTTCGTCATCCCGTAACCAGGTTCGTTACCCCGGACGTGATCCAGGGTCTATAGTATGATGGTCTTCCGGTGAAATTCCGACGATACAGATTGGAAAAACGCCTGCTACATTGTTTACGGCCTCCGAACCACCCCCTCTCGTCTCAGTCCTCAACCCTTTCCCCCTATCTGTACACTCCGTATTCCAAGCAGGTCTCGATCATGGCTCGGTAGTTTTCCGGCTTCACGTCATCCATTACACTATGGTTGGTGGACAGGATGTAATGGCCACCGGGCATGAGCCGTTCCAGGTGGGTGCGGACATCTTCCCGCACTTCTTCGGGTGTGCCGAAGGCAAGCGGACCTGCAATATCGATGTTTCCGCTCAGGGTGAGCCGGCCACCATAGCGCTTTTTGATATCATAAATATCCATGGAATAGGGTTCGATGGGATTCAGACAATCTATCCCCATCTTCATGATAATGTCATCCATGATGGCGTTGAGATTGCCGCAGGAATGAAACATGACCGGCAATCCTGCTTCTTTACCCAGTTTGACCAGTTTCTGCACCCGGGGGAGCCAGACCTCCCGGAAAAGCCCGGGAGCAACAAACGTCCCGGCTTTATAGGCAATGTCGTCAGCTAGAAACAAAAAATCGATCCCTTCCTCGATGCCCACTTCAATAACCTGCGTGTAATAGTCTACACATATATCGAACATGGTTTCAACGAAGGACAGATCCTGGTGAAACTTGAGCAGGAACTCGCTAAAATCACATAGGAAATAGTAACAGCATTGGAAAAAAGCCCCCACGCACAGGTCCACTCCGATTCCCGATCCCCGGGCGGCCTCTACGTAAGAACGGATGATTTCCCGCCGGGGTTTGATGTCGGTTAGATAGTCCGGCTTGATTGCTTTTTCCAGGCTTTCCCAATCATTGATCCGGCCATCGGTCACGACGTGCAGTTCACCCTTGTCGTCCCTGTACTTGAGTGGGGTCCACAGGGCTTCCAGCGTCATTGCGTCCAGGGAAACCATTTGGCAGATTTCCATAAAATCTGCAGGGTCCATGGGAGGCGCCACCCCAACATGGTCAGTGGCCCCCCGGGAAGCGGCCATGGTACTTCCCACATCTTTTCCCAGCAGAGCGTGTACGTTTTTTGGTTCGATCAGGATTTCAAAGCATGGTACACGATCAGGAATACCTCCACGTAGGGTAGTCAGGAGTCTTTCCTTGTCCGGTTTTCGCAATCGATCATTCATTCTGCTCCTCCATCTCGATGAAAAGTATATGCGTCTATGGTCGAGTAGGCGTATATGTTCCCAACCACCGCCTCATTCCTTGCTCATGTCCCGCCAAGGGGATCGGTGCATGAACATAAATTGTCCGCACGTTTGTCATTCCGGCATGTTTTTAGCCGGAATCCATGGAGGGCAACAACCTGTAGACCCCGGATCAACTCCGGGATGCACATCTATGCCACGGGCTGGACCTGGAAGACTGAAGTGTTCTCATCGCCTTGCAATCCTCAAAACAATTTCGACATGTTGATCCCAGTCGATTCCGGGCCCTCTATATCGTAGACCCAGGAGGGAACGTCCTCCATCAGGCTGCCGGCTGTCCGATACATGGCCAGGATATTGGATAGGGGTGACCCGACCTGGATGGCATGGGACGGCCCGAAAATCAGCCCTCCTTGCGGGAAGAGGTTGACCCGCTTTTGGGTTTCCCTTGTCACTTCTTCTATCGTACCGAAGGCCAGTTCCTTCTGAACGTCCATGCTGCCCTGGAAAATGAGGGTGTTCCCAAAGTTCTGTTTGAGGTCTTCGAGAGAGTTTTCTGGGGTGGTGGGTTGGACCACGTCATACACGTCAAGGCCCAGTTCGATCAGCCGGGGAAGGAACATCCACACCGTGCCGCACATATGGAGCATGGTGCAGCATCTATACCGGTGTACCATGGAAAAATAGGAACCGTACAGGGGGGCGAAATGCTTTTCGAAAACTTTTTGGTTGATCATGGGACCGATCTGGTTACCCAGGTCTTCACCGGCGTGGGCAAAATCGATCAACCCCTTTCCAGCCTGGAGTATCCGTTCGTGCAGCTCATAGTAAAACCGGAAGCGGGCCTGCATGATGGCTAGGAAGACCGGGTTGTCGTCCATCAGGTCCATCAAGACTTGTTCCATCCCTCGTGCCCGGGAAACCCCATTGATGAAATCCATATCCCCTGCAGTTCCGCAACAGACGGAAAAACCAGCGTTCCGGAGGTTTTCCGCCTGCTGATATATGGTGGAGTAATCGAACCAGTCAGCTCTGGGAAAGCGGTATCCGTACAGGTCCCGTGGGTCGTCGATGCCTTCATAAGGACGGTACACTGACTGCAGGTATTTCCCTCCCTCGAACTCCTTGTACTGGTATCGTTCTCCGAAATACCCCTCCATGCTGCCGTTGGGAAAAGTTCGTAGCGGTGGTCCGACATAGACCGGTTCCACGTAGCGAAAATCGTCTCCCAGCACGCTGAGCATCTGTTCGTCATTCGCGAGGCCAAAATAATTTTTAATCAGTTGGTTGATTTCCGGGGTTCCTTCGTGTTTGACCGGAATCCGGTCATAACCCTTGAGCAGACAAGCACCGATTACTCGCTCTCTGGATGTCATTGGGTTAGCTCCCTTATTTTTTAAGAAGGTGAACAGTCTGCTCAACGGAAACATGTACCATGTTCTTTTCCAATGGTAATAGTACACATAGTGGAGGCAAGAGTTTTTCACAAACAGGACTGGCTTGCTGAATATCGGAGGGAAAAAAAGACTGCAGAAAGTGAACATCCGGACATACAGGCTGCGCATTCTTCCCCTCACACATGGCCCAAACACTTATAAACATTCAGTCTCCAATACCATTGTATAGACCTTCACTTGCCTTGTCAATCAGG
>PWXL01000219.1 GCA_003561145.1 Candidatus Atribacteria bacterium | reverse complement strand
ATGCAGCCATTCTCCTGTTTTCACCTTATTTTGCAGCAATCACTGCTTTTTTCGGAATGACTATAGCCACGCTACCGACCGGTTTGCATAAGGGCTTGTTCAATGGTGCCCAATATGCCTTGTCAGCTTTTTTATCGGGGGTGGTCTTCTGGCAGCTCGGTGGCTATGGATTTCAATGGGAATCACCGGCCTTTTATGGAGCAATAGTTTCCTCTATAGGGGTTTTTTTTCTGTGCAACGCTTTCCTGGTCATGCAAGTGATTTCCTTGAGTACGGAGATATCCTTATCCACCATGTGGAAGAAAAACATCAATGGCATCATCATCCAATACTTTGCAATGTTCCCTTTTTCGTTGCTTTTATATCTGATTTACACCAATGTGGGGTATTGGGGAATTGTCCTCTTTTTCATCCCCTTGATGGTAGCCCGCTATTCTTTTAAACTCTATGTTGAAACAAAAAAGGGTCACTTGGACCTGTTACGCGCTCTTTCTGCGGCGATCGACGCCAAAGACCCTTACACACGTGGTCATTCAAGCCGCGTGTCCCAGTTGGCCCTTCTCCTGGCAGAAGAACTACGGTTGGGAGACAGGCGCAAGGAAATGCTCGAATACGCTGCAGTCCTTCACGATGTCGGAAAGATCGGCATCAACGACGCTATTTTAGGAAAAAAATCATCACTTGATGAAGAGGAAATGATGGTAGTGAAAGAGCACCCCGCCATCGGTCAAGAGATAGTATCGGGTATCGACTTTCTCAAGGACGCCGCCATGTTCGTACGTGCCCACCATGAACGGTGTGATGGGTCAGGGTACCCTGATCGTAAGAAAGGTAGTGATATTCCCTTGGAAGCAAAAATTCTGGCAGTGGCGGATGTTTTTGACGCTCTTACCTCAGATCGACCCTACCGCAAGGCTTTCTCATACGAAAATGCTTTTCACATCATGGAAAAAGATGAACGGGAATGTTATGACTGCAAGGTTGTTGCTGCTCTTCGGAAGATTATATCGGAAGGAGAATTTCATTGTTAGCTGATTTTGTACTCTACGGGTTGATTGTGGGATACCTCAGCGGCGGAAGACTTTCTCATATCAAGCAGGTGGATACACCGAATTTTTGGTTGATTGTTGGAGGTTTCATCCTGCGTTTTGCTGTCGTCATAATACCAGTGGGGGGAGCGAACTGGATTGCTCTCATTGGTATGGGGCTTGTATTAGCGGGAACTGTGTGGGGTATTCGCACCCCTGGCATGACGGCGATCTGCATAGGAGCGGGATGTAATATTTTAGTGATGGCGGCGAACGGAGGACGGATGCCGGTATCGCTGGCAATGGCAGAGCGATTGAGGTTGTATGATGTTATCGAAAGATTGGAAAAGGGCCGGTTTCTCAATCATACGGTTCTCACGGAACATACTGTGTTCCCTTTCCTGGCTGACATTTTTCCTTACTTTTCCCTGGTCTTTTTCCAGCCTTTTTTCCTCAGTATAGGAGATTATATTATAGGTATCGGTGTCATGTGGTTTCTCGTCAAGGCTATGAGGGGTCGTGAAACACACACAATAGTCCTGTTGCGGTGAATACATACAAGCGTGTAGTACAACCGGCAACTGGGTGCTGTCCCCTCTCACGACTTTCTTTCTCCAAATTCTTCCCCTCAACAGCCTGATGCTTTCCATGGTATAATCTCACAGACCCCCCGAAAGGAACACAATAAGCCAAAATGCACTAAGTACTCTGGGGGGGGACTGATAATGGTGATAGTTGAAAGGAAGTTTTTTTATGATTGGTTTGCTCAAGGATTATTTTTCTGCCAAAGGGCAGGACAGGCTGATACGAAGCCTGTTCAAGCAGTTTGTTGAACCGGTCAATGCACTGGAAGAGTCTGTAGCATCTCTTTCTGATGAAGAGCTTCGCTCGCGTACAGAAAGTTTTCGCAACCGCCTCCAAAAAGGAGAGACCCTTGACGACATTTTGGTGGACGTATTTGCCGTAGTGAGGGAAGCGGCCCGGCGGGTATTGGGAATGCGGCACTTTGACGTACAAATCATGGGTGGCGTGGTTCTCCACCAGGGGAAAATCGCCGAGATGCAAACCGGTGAAGGGAAAACATTGGTAGCCACGCTTCCAGCGTATCTCAATGCCCTCACCGGAAAGGGAGTCCACATCATCACCGTCAACGATTATCTCGCCAGGCGCGACCGCTACTGGATGGGTCCTGTATATGAGTTTTTAGGTTTAGCAGTCGGGCTTATTCAACACGACACGCCTACTGTTGAGCGGAGAAAATCCTATGCGGCCGATATCACTTATGGCACCAACAACGAATATGGTTTTGATTATTTGCGAGACAATATGGCATGGAAAAAAGAGGACATCGTGCAGAGACAGCTTCATTATGCCATTGTCGACGAAGTAGATTCCATCTTAGTAGATGAAGCGCGTACGCCGCTTATTATATCCGGTCCTGCTGAGGATTCCACCGAGATATATTACAAGGTGGACCGGGTAGCCCGCAGGCTGGTACGTAGTGAGGATTTTGATCTCGAGGAAAAGACCCGTTCAGTATGGCTGACAGATACCGGGATCGCCAAGGTAGAAAGCCTGCTGCACGTTGACAATCTTTACGAGGGTTCAGGAAAAAATCCCACGGAGCATCTGGTACGCCAGTCTCTGCGTGCCCGCCATTTATATAAGAATGACGTTGATTACGTGGTGAAAAGCGGTGAGGTTATTATCGTGGATGAGTTCACCGGTCGCCTCATGCACGGCCGGCGCTACAGTGAAGGCCTGCACCAGGCCATTGAAGCGAAAGAAAATTTGCAGGTCGCCAATGAAAATCAGACGCTGGCATCCATTACATATCAGAATTATTTCCGTATGTATGACAAGGTGAGCGGTATGACCGGTACGGCCAAAACCGAGGAAACCGAGTTCGTATACACCTACGGAATGCCGGTGGTAGTCATCCCCCCCAACAAACCGCTCCACCGTACCTCACATCCTGATTCGGTGTACCGGAACGAAAAAGACAAATTCAAAGCGGTGGTGGAGGAAATCGATACCATGCACCGTGAGGGCCGGCCGGTTCTGGTGGGTACCGTCTCAATCGAGAAATCAGAACATTTAAGCCGTTTGCTTTCTGGTCGAGGGATCGGCCACCAGGTGCTCAATGCCAAAAACCACGAGAAAGAAGCCGAGATTATCAAGAATGCCGGACAGAATGGAG
Source organism: Candidatus Atribacteria bacterium (assembly GCA_003561145.1). Lineage (GTDB taxonomy): Bacteria > Atribacterota > Atribacteria > Atribacterales > Atribacteraceae > Nitricultor. The sequence goes on along the minus strand of PWXL01000219.1, from coordinate 16,376 downwards.
CGGTTACCATCTCCACGAACATGGCGGGCCGGGGTACCGATATTGTGCTTGGTCCTGGAGTCGCCGGATTGGGCGGTTTGCACGTGGTGGGAACAGAGCGGCATGAGAGCCGCCGCATAGACAACCAGTTGCGAGGACGGGCCGGCAGACAAGGAGACCCCGGTTCTTCACGGTTTTCCCTTTCTTTGGAAGACAGCCTGCTGCGCATATTCGGTTCCGAACGGGTAGGGGGAATTATGGATCGGCTGGGGGTGGACGAGGGAGTACCCATAGAACATTCACTGGTCACTCGTGCTATAGAAGGCGCCCAAAAGAAGGTGGAAGGATACCACTTCAATATACGAAAGACTCTGCTTCAATACGATGACGTGATGGGGAAACAACGTGAAGTCATTTACCGTGAACGGCGACGCGTTTTGTTTGAAGAGGATCTGCGCGAGCATATATTCGCCATGGTAGAACAGGTGGTTGACGAGTCTCTTGCTGCTTTTTGTGACGCCAAACTGTACCCGGAGGAATGGGATTGGGACGGCCTCAACGGGCGCCTCATCGCTTTGTTCGGTTTCGGTCTCAAGGTTCCGGAAAATGAGCGGGAAAAAGTGGAGCGCAACAGGCTGCGAGACCAAATCCTGGAATTATGCCGGGTCCGATATAACGAACGTGTAGCGAAGCTTTCCGAACCTGTTTTCCGTGAACTTGAGCGCTACATTCTTCTGCGGGTGGTGGACTCTTCCTGGAAAGAACACCTGCACAACATGGATCATTTGCGTGAAGGTATAGGGTTACGTGCTGTGGGTCAGCGTGATCCTTTTATCGAATATCAACACGAGGGTTTCGAGATGTTCCAGGACATGATTGCCCGTATCCGTGAGGATTCATTGCGGTATCTTTACCGGGTGAACGTGGTGACTGACCGTTCCAGGGGCAAGGCACCAGTCACTCAACGGAGAGAAGAGAGTACTGTGCCTGTCAGCAGAAGACGGGAAAGCGCGGAAAAAAGAGAACAAACAGCGGTAGCTGCACCGACCCGCAAAAAAAAGAAGATCGGTCGCAATGACCCCTGTCCCTGCGGGAGCGGGAAAAAGTTCAAACACTGTTGTGGAAAAAGCTGATTACAGAGGAGGTTATTGGTATGCATATAGAGATCAATACGGAACTTGAATCCATCCGGCGTAAGCTGGATGAGCTTGGAGGGTATCTTTGAGCGTGAAGGAATACAGGACAAAGTAAAGAGCACCGAGGCCAGGATGGCAGAAACCTCTTTTTGGGACAGCTCTTCAGTACAAGAGGATGTGCTGCAGGATTACAAAAAACACAAAAACGTTCTGGAATCCTACCGGGAACTCGAGAACCGCCTTCAGGACGCTGAAGAATTGACGGCTCTCATGGAATCAAAGGACCCCGATTTCAAAGATCTCTTACGGGAAGTGAAAGAAATATCCCAGGCCGTGGAGGACTTGGACATCAGGTTGCTCTTTCAGGAAAAAGAGGACCGGGGCGATGCCATAGTCACTATCCATTCAGGAGCGGGAGGAACCGAGTCCCAGGACTGGGTGGACATGCTTTTTCGGCTCTATACAAGGTTTTGTGAGGGCAAGGGTTTCGAGGTACAAGTCACTGATGCCCTGGAAGGTGATGAAGCGGGCCTCAAGCATGTTACCTTCCTGGTGAAGGGGGAGTACGCCTATGGGTACCTGAAATCTGAACGAGGGGTTCACCGGCTCATCCGCATCTCTCCTTTTGATTCAAATAAGCGGCGCCATACCACCTTCGCACTGGTGGAAATTACGGCGGATATCGATGATGACATTCAGGTTGAAATCTCACCGGTGGATCTCCGCATCGAGACTTTTCGCTCCGGAGGTGCGGGAGGACAACATGTTAATGTAACGGATTCTGCGGTGCGCATCATCCATCTTCCTACAGGAATCACCGTACAGTGCCAGAACGAGCGTTCCCAGCACCAGAACAAAGCAGTGGCCATGCATATTCTGAAAGCCAGGATTCATGAACGAATGCTCACCGAGCAGCAGGAAAAAATGCAGGCAAAAAAGGGCGAACACAAAGATATTGCCTGGGGAAGCCAAATCCGTACCTATGTTTTTCATCCCTATACTATGGTAAAGGACCACCGTACCGGCCATGAGACCGGCAACCTGCAGCGGGTCATGGACGGTGAGATCAGCGATTTTATCGAGGCATATCTCAAAAAGGAACGCTCACTATGAAGGTCTATGCTTTGGTTGGGCCCACTGGAACCGGTAAAAGCTACCGGGCTCCCCATATCGCGCAGCGGTATGGGATCAACTGTATTATCGATGACGGGCTGTTTATAGCAGGGGGGCGTATCGTGGCCGGTACATCAGCAAAAGCTGAGATAAGCAAAATCAGGGCGGCCAAGATTGCCATTTTTTACTACCCTGAACACCGCGAAAAGGTACGTGCCGCTATTGAAAAAGTGCAACCGGAAAAGCTCATGGTGTTGGGGATTTCCCAACAGATGGTAGAAACCGTTTGCCAGCGTCTGGGACTTCCTCCTCCATATGAAGTGATTGACATTGACCGGGTGGCTGGTCCAAAGGAAATTGAAATGGCGATCTTGGCACGCGAAAGCGAGGGGAAACACACTATTCCTGTTCCACTTATTGAATTGAAACGCAATACCTGGGGAAACCTCGTCGATTCGATACCGGTAAAAGTATGGGGATGGTTTTATTCTTCACGGGAAAAGACAGTTGTCCGGCCTCCTTTCAGTTACTTGGGAAAGCTCACTGTTTCTGAAAATGCTCTCCGTTCTTTGATCTTTATTTTACTCAGTAATCTGCCCTGGATTGAAAAAGTCAACGAGATTGTTTTGCATAAGGTTGATTCCGGAGTGTCAGCTCGACTCATCTGTGTTGTACGCGGTTACCCCCGCCTTCCTGCTCTGTGCCGCTTCGTGCAAAGATACTTACGCGAGCGGGTGGAAGAACTGAGCGGGGTCGAACTCAAACGTATTGATATGGAAGTTGAAGGGATTGTGCCAACCCCTTCTCCTGCCCTCGCCGGACAACCCGGCGAATAATCAACCGAAAGTTCCCCGTTTTATTCAGCGGGAATATCTTTTGAAATAATTTGTGTTTTCTGCTATTGTTATGGCCAGTTTTGACCCTGCAAAAGATGGTTGGGAGATCGAACAGTAAAGCCGGAAGTGTTTTCACCGGCGGAAAGGTTGGACGCCATGCCGGGAAAGACATTGGCGGAATTGTTGGAAGAACTGGAACAGAAAGAGTCTACCGTAACCGCAGGCGGCGGTGAGCGGGCTGTTGAGAAACAGCACTTAAGTGGAAAACTTACCGCCCGGGAACGCATCGCACTCCTTGTGGACCAGGGAAGCTTTGAAGAAGTGGACCTCTTTCTCGAGCACCGCTCCACACGCTTTGGCATGGGGGAAAAACATGTACCCGCCGACGGTGTGGTGGCCGGTTTTGCTACTATCGACGGACGGGCAGTATGCATATATTCCCAGGACTTCACGGTGATGGGGGGGTCACTGGGAGAAATGCACGCCAAAAAGATATGCAAGGTGATGGACATGGCCACCCGTATCGGCGCTCCTGTTATTGCTATCAATGACTCCGGGGGTGCCCGTATTCAGGAAGGGATTGATTCTCTGTCTGGGTACGGCCAGATATTTTTCCGGAATACCCGTGCTTCAGGTGTGATACCCCAGATTGCGGTTATTGCCGGTCCCTGTGCCGGGGGGGCAGTGTATTCTCCTGCTCTGATGGATTTTGTGTTCATGATCGAAAAAACAAGTAAAATGTTTGTTACCGGTCCCCAGGTAGTGAGGGCGGCGACGGGTGAAGAGGTGTCAGCCGAGGAATTGGGAGGAGCGCTTACCCATGCTACCAGAAGCGGTATCGCAGCTTTTACCTCCGTAAGTGAAGAAGAATGTTTCATCCAGGTACGTCATCTTCTGAGCTATATTCCTTCCAACAACTCGGAAAATCCTCCATTTTTGGAAAATGACGATCCGCCTGACCGGGAAAATCCTGAACTTGTGAACGTGGTTTCTCCTCATCCAAACAAGCCTTACGATATAAAAAAGATTATATTTGAACTGGCGGACGGAGATACTTTTCTGGAAGTGTTTCCTGAGTACGCCCGCAATGTGGTGGTGGGTTTTGCCCGTATAGGAGGACACTCGGTAGGTGTTGTAGCCAACCAGCCGTATCACCTGGCGGGGTGTCTGGATATTGATGCAGCAGACAAGGCGTCCCGTTTTATTCGCTTTTGCGATGCTTTCAATGTTCCTTTGCTTACCCTGGTTGATGTTCCGGGATTCTTACCCGGATCTCACCAGGAATTCGGGGGTATCATCCGCCACGGTGCTAAGGTATTATATGCATATTCCGAGGCCACCGTTCCCAAGATCACTCTCATTGTACGCAAGGCCTACGGCGGTGCCTATCTGGCCATGTGCTGCCGGGACCTCGGCGCGGACCTGGTACTGGCCTGGCCCACCGCTGAGATTGCAGTGATGGGTGCAGAAGGTGCAGTGAATATAATCTTCCGACGGGAAATCGAGAGTGCGCTTGATTCAGAGGCAACAAGAGAAAAGTTGTTGACCGAGTACCGGGATCAATTTTACAATCCATATGAGGCTGCCAAGCGCGGCTATGTCGACAAGGTCATTCATCCAGTTCATACACGTCGCAAGGTAATCCGGGGACTGGAGCTTCTCTGGTCAAAGAGAGAAGTCGGAAGGGGGAAAAAACATGGTAATATCCCGGTGTGACCTGAGGTCAAAGGTATCACCACAACTCACAGCAGTCATTATCTCCGCGGTAGCTGCCATGATGGAGAGCGAACACGCACCGAGGCGACCCTATGTTCCCCGAAAAAGTCATAGCTGGAAAACACTGTGCCTGCAGGAACACTCCTGGGGTTTAGTTCTAAGGAGGTAGGTTTGATGCGGAAGTTTCTGGTGCGGGTCAATGGAGAAGAATTCGAAGTGGAAGTAGATGAAATTTCCTCATCAGAAGGAGGAGGAGCATTCCGGGTGAGAGATATCAAGCGTGCTTCCACCACCGGGAAAAAAACTGCTGCCCCTCTGCAGGTGACTACGACACTTCGGGCTCCCATGCCCGGAAGGGTCCTTTCTCTTTCGGCGGAGAAAGGAGACCGGGTGGAAGCGGGCCAGGTGGTACTGATGCTGGAGGCGATGAAGATGGAAAATGAAATCCAGGCCGAGAATGCCGGGGTCGTTACCCAAGTTCACGTGGAAGAAAACGATGTAGTCGATACCGGTGATCCTCTGCTTGAAATCGAAGAGCACCGGAAATGAAAAGTAACATGATTGCCATAGTGCTCGCCGTCGCACTTGTCGCTGTTGCTTCTGTGTTCATGCTTCCTGAGAGGTTGGAACGGGAGCGTGAATGGCGCACGGTCGAGAAAGCGATCGACTGGTGGGACATTGAAATTTTGGCGGCCCGCACCGGTGCCGATCCCCTGGAGTTATTAGAAGAGGTACGGGAAATGGGGTACGGGACAGTAGGGGTGAGTGATTATGATTTGCGTTCCCTGCAACAATAGGGTAAGGTAGCGCCGGCTCCCCGCCCCGCAGGCGCTCCGCGTGACCGCCGGTACTTTTTTGTCCCTGAGGAAACTTTACGGGCCGAGATGCTCGATCAACTGCAACTGTTAGGAAAGCAGGCCGAAGAAATCGGAGTGGGAACGGTCGGTATCAACGTTTTTCCGGAAGAAGAGGATAAGGTAAGCCTGGGTTGGAACCGCGAGCTTATAGAAGCACTTGACGAACGCGGTTTTCGCGTAATCTTACGGCCCCGTAACCTGCATGCTCTTCCCCCGCACATAGTGGAAGAACTCCTGGATGATGAAGTATGGGAACACGCTGTGGGTGTGGTATTTTCCGGTGATGAAGTGCTGGGAAACGGAGACCGTGCCGCCCTGGAAACGGTAGCCGGGAGATTGCGTGAACGGGAGCTGTTTTGGGGATACGTCGAATTTGTGGGCCAAAAGGGAGAAAGTGTACTGGCTTCTTTGATTCCGGAACAAACGGTAAGGACACACAGTGTCCCGCCCGATGAACTGAAAAATTACACCCCCACCACAGCCCGTGATCGTCTGCTGCGCGCAGTTCGGGAACGTTCTATCCGCCTGTTGTATGTACGGATGTTCACTGCGCCTTCATATAATATTTGGGAACACAACACGGCTTATCTTTCCTCCCTGAGCGATGAACTGGAACGGGGAGGTTTCGTCAAGGGAGACCTAGAGCCCCTTTCATCCTTCTCTCCTCCATTATGGGCACATCTTCTCTTTGTGCTGTCGGTTTCTTTAACCGGATCGGTAGTATGGGGAGCTTTTTTACCAGGAAAATGGGGGGTATGTGTTATACTCGCTGTGGTCCTCGGTACGTTGTCCCTGTGGGGGGATCGCATAGCCGGCATGCAATACACGGGGTTTGTCGCGGGCCTGGCTTTTCCCACTCTTTCTGTTTTCCTTCTCATTGATGCGTTCAGGGAGAAACGGTTAGGCGGGAAAGTGGTTACGGCGGCTTTCCTTGTGGTTTTCGCCGGTGCCTTTTTGGTGGCTTTGAACCTTTTCGACCAGCTCTTTGTTCTCCGTATAGAGCAGTACTGGGGCGTAAAAGTATCTTTTATAGTCCCACTCGTGTTGGTGGCCTTGTACATGTTTCGCAGCAGGGTTTTGGGAGTTACTATTGGACAAGCCGTGCTGGGTGCGCTCAAGAGATATGAGCTTGTTATACTGGCTGTGCTGGGTATAGGTTTTCTTCTCTATGTTACGCGAACCGGTAATTTTCCGCTTTTCCCCGCAGGTGCCGTGGAAAGCAGAATGCGGGCTATGCTTGAGCAGGTACTATTCATGCGTCCCCGTACCAAGGAATTTCTTATTGGGTACCCGGCGTTATGGGTTCTCCTGGCATACCGGAACAAACCTATGCGTGCAGCCTACCGCGTTGTTTTGTGGCTTGCACTAACGGTGGGCTTTGTTACCTTTTTCAATTCATTCTGCCATATCCATACCGATTTTGTTTTCATTCTTTTGCGGTTTCTCAACGCTTTCTTGTTGAGTATACCGGTGGGACTTGTATACCTGGCAGGGATATGGCTGATTTTTGCCCTGTGGCAGCGGATGGAACGGTGGGGTGTCTGACGGGAATTGAATATATTTCTCCTGGGGTATTACGGTTTCGGTAATTGGGGGGACGAACTCAGCCTTTTCGCCCTGGGACGTGAATTATCCACCCTGACACAATGGAAAAAATGTTCACTTATTCCACACGTTCTCGTTCCCGGGGATACAATCCCTGTACCGGTAGAAAATGCCCGAACTGTTTCACGCCGGTCATTGCGTGATGTAGCCTCCAGTATTCGCCTGTGCGACGTGGTCATGGTAGGAGGAGGGAGCCTGTTGCAGGATAAGACGAGCCTGCGCTCTCTCATGTACTATACATCTCTTTTAGGGTGGGCCCTCTTGTGGCGTAAACCAGTAGTGTTTTACCGGTGTGGACTGGGACCCTTTCGCACCGTGACGGGTCTTGCCCTGGCTCGTTATATTGTAAGCCGTTGCAAGCTTTTTGTGGCCAGGGACCCGGCCACTGCACGAGTGGCTGAACGTTTAGGCTGCCTACCCGATCGAATTCGGGAAGGGGCGGATCCCCTTTTCCTTCCCGGGCTTTGGAAGCAGCCCATGGAAAAAGAAGACAAAAGGGTGGCTGTATGTGTTCGCAATGCTTCGGCAAAACAGGAAGACGCGCTCACTCGCGCAGTGGTGCATCTCTCTCAAGAGGTAGGCGATACAGTTGATATTGTCGCCTTTCACAAGGAACATGATTTTACTACTGCTTCACGTATTGCCGATCGCAGCAAGGGAAGGGTGATAGCGTTCCGCTCTTGGGAGGAAATTCCTTCCTACTTTTCTTCGCTCCAAGCGTTATTCACCATGCGCCTGCATCCGGCGGTGTTAGCCACCCTTTTTAATGTTCCCTGGGCCGCGTTTGATCTTGATCCCAAGATAGCCGCGTTGACCGGATGTTTTACCCGGCCTCCCCTCATTTCCTGGCCCCAGTTTGACTCTCATGAACTCGCGCAGCTATATGCTGCCGGGATGAGCAGGGCCGAAGAGAGACAACACGTAAGGGAGGGCTTCTCCCGCCTGGCTTTGGAAAATACACGCGATTTGGCCGTTGTATTGGCTTCAGCAAGAGGTGAAGCATGAGAGGGCTGCCACAGCGGAACGTGTTGGGACTCTTTGTCATAGACTGTTCGATGGAGGAGTTAGTAGCGTCTGTGGCCAGTGAGATTACAAAAGGACATACTATACATCTTGTCACCCTCAACCCTGAAATGGTGGCACATGCCGCCCGTTGTGCAGAGTTCCTCCGTATTCTTTCCTGTGCTGAATACCGGGTGGCTGATGGTATAGGCATAATAGCCGGAGCTCGTTTTTTGCGCTCTCCACTGCGCCACCGTTTACCCGGAATTGAAGTAGCTCAAGCTTTGTTGAGAGAAGGAGAAAAGCGGGGATGGAGTGTTTTTCTACTGGGTGCCCGGAAAGAAGTACTTAAAAAAGCAACAGATACAGTGCAGCACAAGTACCCGGCGTTGCGCATTGTCGGTATTCAGCATGGATACTATCAAAACGATACTGAAGTATCCGAAAAGGTACGCAGTGCCCAACCTCAGCTTGTGTTGGTAAGTATGGGGTCACCCCGCCAGGAGGAATGGATTGACCGGAACCGCAGTGCGCTTTCAGGAACACTTTTCGTGGGAGTGGGAGGAAGCTTTGATGTGCTATCCGGTATAAAACGCCGCTCACCGGCCCTGTTTCGCCGTTTCGGTTTGGAATGGGCATGGCGGGTGTGCTCAGAACCCCGGCGCATCGGCCGGGTATTGCCGGCTCTTCTCCGCTTTGGATGGCTGCTTGTGCGCGCACGGTGGGGTTCTTATTCTCTTGCTTGGAAAGGACAGGACGGTCCGGATGACATTCCCGGGAGCTCGCCGCCCCTTTGAAGGCAAAAAATAGGTATTATTATATCTCAAATCCCTCCGATGGTACCAAGGGAGGCTGAAGAGACCGTAAAGGGATGGTATAATAGGAGCATCACGCCCTGATCTGGTTTCAGGTTTACATACCGAGGGGGCGGATGGAGGGTATGGAATTTCTGGAGTTTCGTAGAGTATATAAAATATATCATAACGGGGTACGCGCCCTAACAAATATCAACCTTTCGGTCAGAGAAGGGGAATTCGTGTTTTTACTGGGACCCACCGGTGCCGGTAAAAGCACCGTGATGAAGTTGTTGTCAAGGGAAGAAGTCCCTTCAGCAGGAGATGTGTGGTTGGATGGATTCCGGGTCAACCGCCTGGAAGATGACCATCTTCCCTATCTTCGCAGGAACATGGGAATTGTTTTTCAGGACCTGAGACTTCTTCCCATGCGGACAGTGTTCGAGAACCTGGTATTTCCCTTGGAAGTGATGGGCCTTCGTCGAACCGTCATGAACCGGTATGCCAGGGAAGTACTTGAAGTGCTTGACTTGGAGGAAAAGCGGAACCACCTGGTAGAGTGGCTCTCCGGCGGTGAAAAACAAAAATTGTGTGTGGGGAGAGCAGTCATTCATCAACCGAAGCTCGTGCTGGCTGATGAACCTACCGGTAATCTCGACGGGCACAGCGCTTATGAAATGGTGAGCGGCTTGTTCCAATTGTGCCGTGAAGGGGGTTCCACCGTGGTCATGGCTACCCATAACGAGCGGATTCTGAAAGCGTTTCCGGGCAGAAGAGTATACCTGGACAGGGGAGAAATTGTCCGGGACTCCTTCAGGGAGTAGGATCCTGTGTTTGTACGTGAAGTATTCCGCCGTTTCAGGCGAAACCCCCAGCTATTCCTTATGGGAATTTTGAGCATTTTTTTTACCCAGCTCATTGTGAATGTTTTTATAGTCGGATACCTTGAACTTGATAAATTGGGAACCTTCAGAGGGGATGCATTTAGCGTACGGGCATATTTTCCTGATGACGTAACCACGGGACAGGCCGAAGAAGTAGCAGAAAGGTTACGGGGGTACCCAGAGGTTGCCGAGGTGACGATCGTATCACGGGAGCAGGCCAGGTTGAAATTCCTGGAATATTTCGACCTGCGTGAAGAGGACCTCCCCCCCGAAGAAAATCCATTCCCCCTCTCCGTGGAAGCTGCTTCACCCAGGGTGGAAGATGTTCCGAGCCTTGCTGAAAGGCTGCGGGAAACCGGTTCCTTCGACGAAGTGCTGTACGGGGGGAGAAACGTTGAGCTTTTCCTGCGTTTTTATCAGATGCTCTTAAGCACAGGGGGAGTCATACTTCTGGGGGTGTTTGTTTTTTCGTTGGTAGTAATTACCAACGTTATTCGCATTTCTATGCAGTCACGGGAACATGAGATACAAGTATGTGGTCTCATGGGAGCTACGGAACGTTTCATCCGGCGTCCCTATCTCTATGAAGGTTTCTTGCAGGGTATATTCGCTGGGTTAGCTGCTTTTGTTGTGACGTATCTGGTGGCGGATTTTACCCTTGAATTCCTCCACGCTGCCTTTCCCTTTTTCCCTTGGGTGGAGACGGAAGATATACTTGTTCCCACGCTGGTTGTTAATACAGCTATGGGGGGATTTGTAGGGTTTTTAGGAAGCTTTGTAGCCAGTAACGCTGTTTTAAGGGGGAAAAGACGGCAATGAGGTGTTGGTGTGCTCTCTTGAAAATTGTGATGGTCCTGGTATGGGCGGTTGCCCTGGGGTGTGCAGTTTCTGCTCATGGGAGTGAAGATTCCATAGAACGGGAAATTGAGGAGCAACTCAGGGAACTTGAGCGGATCAAACAGGAGCAGGTTCGGCTTGAACAGGAACTGCAAAGGTTGGAGCAAACTGAACGTAATGTGGCTCAGGAAGTGCAGAATTTGGACGTTCAGATAGAACAGCTCAAGGCGGGAATAGCTCAGTCACGGAATCGAATTCTGGAACTCGAAGATGAGCGCGCACAGCTGAACCGTGATATAGACCGCTTGACCGTCCACATCGAGGCGAACCGTGACAGGGTGCAGGAAGCCATGGTCAGAGCGTACAAATTGAGTAACGCGGTTGACTTGTGGGATATTTTGCTGGGTGTTTCAGATCCCGCGGAGGCAGAAGAAAGGCTCTATCTTTTTCAACGCTACCAAGAGCATGAAAATGAGAACATCTCGCGCCACCTTGACCTCAAGGGAGATTTGCAAAGCAAGCTCGATGGAGTCATCCAACGTATCCGCCTGGAAGTAGTGCTCAAGGAAAAGTTGGTTCTCGAGGACAAGCAGGTTCAACAACTGAGCGAGACACGAAGAAACATGCTTACTCGTATCGCATCCGACCGGCAGCAGTTTGAACAGACCCGCTCTGCACTCTCTTCAGCTCAGCAGGAATTGCAGGGCCTGATTGCCCATCTTCAAGAAGAATTGCGCCGGGCACGGGAAGCCGGAGAGCCTTCCCTGGTAGCTTCGCTTCCTCCTGTGAGGCAGGGGAGATTTTACTGGCCTGTGAGCGGTGGTTCCATAGTGCGCGATTTCGGGGAACGCAGGGATCCAACCTATGGAATTCAGGTATACAATCCGGGAATTGATATAGCGGCGACCCGCGGATCGAATGTGTATGCCGCTCATGACGGGGTTGTTATTCTGGCGCGCAGTATCCGGGGTTACGGCCGCACGGTATTGTTGGAACACGGATCTGATGTTATTACTATGTATGCGCATCTGGATGAAATACGATGTTCTCCCGGTGAGGTTGTACGGGGAGGTCAGGTGGTCGGAACGGTTGGGGATTCAGGTCTTGCTGAACGTCCCATGGTGCATTTCGAAGTGCGGGTGGGAGCGGAGGCACGGGAAGAAAATCCTCTTACATGGTTACAATAGACAGTGGGGAATGTCGGCGCTTGATAGAGAAGGAACGAATGTGCGGTGGAGAACCGTAATGATGAGGTGAAAAAAGTGTACGTGAGGAAATATGGTTTTTGGTTGTTATTGGTAGTGTTGGTAGGGGTTTTTTTCGCCATTAACTCGGTCCAGGCCGATCGGGGAGGAGAAATGGGTGTCTTTGGGATTTACAATGACCCCAACTGGTATCCCTTCCTGGAAACCATATATCTTTTGCAGCAAGAGATCGGTCCTCTGGAAAATATTGACGAGAAGAAGATGATGGAGGAAGCTATCCGTGCGGTGATTAAAACCCTTGATGACCCGTATGCCCGCTATCTGGACGAAGAAGACTTCAAAATCGAAACAGATGACAGGCTTGAGGGTGAGTTTTCCGGACTGGGTATCGTCATCACGCTGCAAGATGGAATACTCAAGGTTATCTCTCCCTATCAGGGGTCTCCTGCCTTTAATGCCGGTGTCCGGGCAGGGGATTATATTTTGGAGATTGACGGTGAGAGCACAGAGGGAATCAGCCTGGAAGAAGCAGTTCGGAAATTACGGGGTCCAAGGGGGACCACGGTAGAACTGGTGTTGGATCGTGAAAACGTACCTGAGGCAATTACAACCATGGTGGTGCGTGACATCATCCAAATCAAGAGTGTGGAGTACGAATTGTTGGAAGAAGGCGTGGGAATGCTGCGTGTGAACCAATTCCATGGCAAAACCGACGAGGAGATGCGTAAAGCCTTGCAGCAGCTTGAATTGCTGGAGGTAAAAGGCCTGGTGGTGGATCTCAGGAACAATCCCGGAGGACTTCTCGGTGCGGCGATTCTCACCTCGGGATTTTTCATTCCCCCAAACAGCCCGATTCTGCTTATTGAAGATCAGACAGGAGAAGTGGAAATATACCATAATATTGTCGATCGTATATGGGATAAGCCGGTTGTGATTTTGGTCAACGAGGGAACGGCCAGTGGAGCCGAAATCATGGCGGGAGCTCTCAAGGTCAATCTTGACGCGAATGTGGTAGGGAAACCTTCTTTCGGAAAAGGTGTGGTACAGCAAGTATTTCCCCTTTCTCATGGTGGTGGGGTGATCCTGACGGTATCTGAGTACTTTCTCCCTGACGGGACTGATATCAAAGATAGGGGGATTGAACCGGATATCCTGGTAGAAGGTGAAGACGAACAGCTTGATGAGGCTGTGCGGCAGGTGAAAAGGATAGTCCATGAATTGGCCCTGGTCCCATAAACGTTTTGTCTTTTGGTTACTGGTAGCCGTCATTCTGGGTTGCTCTTTTTTCCTGATCAATGAAGTGACTCGGCATGGAGAAGTACGTAGTGGCTACATAGCACTTGCCAGAATCATGCCCGGTCAACAGGAACAGTGGCTGGCCATGTTCATACTGCGGGAGGTCGGAGAGGTAGTACCCGATCTTTCGGTGGAAGCCGTGGATATCCCGGGGAAGTACGGGGGAGCCTTCGAAGTGACTGCTTCTCTTGATTCTGAACCCTCCCGGCAAGAACTGGCAGAGCGGATGAGTATCCTGTTTTTGGCTCTTGACCGCTTTGGTTATTACGGGGAACGGCGGCCTGGAGAGGAAAAAGACACCTACTATATCTTTCGGGACCTGCTTCCCTGGTTTACCTTTGAGGTGTGGATACGCAGGCCCTACCAGGTGGCACTGGTAATCGACGACTTCGGCTACAGCCTGATGGAGGCGGAGAGATTTATTCACTTACCCGGGAAGGGGAATATCTCTGTGTTTCCACATCTTCCTCTCAGTACCAGAATCTCGGAAATGGCTTATCAACGGGGGAGGGAAGTGCTTATTCATCTTCCCATGGAAGCCATTGACCCTCTCCAGAATGAGCGAGAACCTTTTCTGTTGCGGACCGGTGCCGGTGCAGAAAGGGTGCGGGAGATGATTGAGCTCTCTTTGCAAGCGGTACCTCATGCCCGTGGCCTCAATAACCACAAGGGATCACGTGCGACTTCCGATACCACTTTAATGAAGACATTTATGGATATTTACAGTGAAAAAGGATTGTATTTCCTTGACAGCGTAACAGCAGGCTCAAGCGTTGCCTACACTCTCGCGGAGGAATATGGAATTCATAATTACCGTCGGGATATTTTTCTTGACGGAGAATCATCCAAAGCCTACGTATTGCATAGACTGTGGGAAACAGTAGAGGTAGCCCGCACACAAGGATATGCCGTGGCTATTGGACACCCCAAAGATGAGACATACAGAGCATTGCGTGAGTTTTTCAACACCTTCAATGATCCGCAGGTGGAGTTTGTTTACCTCTCCCAATTGAATACGAAGTAATGATTGGAGCTACAATCAGATGGAATTTATCGATAATGACAGGTGTTTTCTCTGCGGCAGCCACAATCCGCACGGCATTCCGCTTCATTTCAGTAAGGAAGGCGAGGATACCGTTATCAGAGGAACTGTTCCATGGTATTTTCAAGGATTTCAGGGTGTCGTGCATGGAGGGATTGTGGCCTCACTACTGGACGAGGTTATGTCCCATAGCGTGAAAAAGGAGGGAGAACATGCCGTAACAGGAAGTCTTGAAGTGAGATATACCAGGCCATGCTGTACTGATCTCGAGGTGGAAGTACGAGGCCGGGTAACCCGACGGAGTGGGCGGGCGCTGGAAACCGAAAGCACAATCACACAAGGTGGCGAGGTAATCGCACGGGGAAAAGCGGTTTTTGTACGAACAAAAAGACACTCCACTTCCCCTGTCTCCCAAGGCCGTGAATCATTCAGTGAAGAGTAAAACGGACTGAATACAGTGAGTCTTTCCACTACTTGGAAAAAAACGGGGAAGTGGAAGGTGAGACGGTGAAAAGGGGTTGTTCATTTATGATGTATGATTGCTGAAGTAGGATTTTCAATTCTGTAATCAGCAATGCCCTTGTCTGTCATTCCCATATGTGGTAAATGGGAATCCAGTGACTTTGGTTTTTGAATATGGAACAAGGGACACAGAGAGCCCCTGGACCCCACTTCCTGCCGGGGTGACGCTCTGGCATTGACCGTGAGATGTAAGAAGTGAGTCTTTTCCTCCTCACCCCTCACTCCTTACTCCTCACGGCATTTACAAAGGAGTGAAAGATGTGCCGAAAAAGATAAGAGTACGCTTTGCCCCAAGTCCCACCGGTTTTTTGCATTTAGGAGGAGCGCGGACAGCCTTGTTCAACTGGGCTTTCGCCCGGGCAAACGGTGGAACTTTTATATTGCGTATAGAGGATACCGATGCTGTTCGTTCCAATATAGAATCAGTTCGTGCGATTTTGGAAGGCCTCGAATGGCTTGGTCTTGACTGGGACGAGGGGCCTTCAAGTGGAGGGGAATACGGACCATATTTTCAGAGCGAGCGTCGTGCTTTCTACCGGCAATACGCCGAGAGGCTGGTGAGGGAAAAGAAGGCGTACCCTTGTTATTGCACCAGTGAGGAATTGCAGGAGAGAAGAGCAGAACATATGGCGGCCGGCAAGAACTGGCGCTATGATCGCCGCTGCCTTCACCTTACTGATGCAGAGCATGAACATCTTTCCCGTGAACGTCCCTTTGTTTTGCGTTTTTTTATTCCACCGGGTACGACATCTTTTTCTGACCTTCTGAGGGGCGAGGTACACTTTGGTAATGTTGAGCTTGATGATTTCGTCTTGGTTAAATCCACTGGTATGCCGACTTATAACTTTGCCTGCGTTGTGGATGATATCATGATGGAAATCACCCATGTCATCAGGGGAGATGATCATCTTTCCAATACTCCACGCCAAGTACTTCTTTACCGGGCACTTGGTGCAGAAGTTCCCCAATTTGCACATATCCCCATGATTTTAGGGAAGGATAAAACGCGTTTGAGTAAGCGTCATGGCTCACCTTCGGTCACTTATTACCGGGACCAGGGGTATCTTCCTGAAGCCATGTTCAACTACCTTATCCGTCTCAGTTGGGCCAGCGGGGAAGAGGAAAAAGAAGTGTTCACCCGGGAGGAAATTGTGGAACGCTTTTCGCTGGACCGGGTAACTCTCCACGCCGCTGTTTTCGATCTTGACAAGCTCAACTGGATGAACGGTCTGTATATCCGAGAGACCGAACCGCAAAGATTGGGAGAGCTTCTCCTTGGAATACTCAAGCAAAAAGAGATGGTTCAACCAGGTAACGAAGAAGCAATGGGGGAATACTGTGTGCGTGTGTGCTGGGTTATGAGAGAGCGTATGCGGTACCTTGCCCAACTGGTAGAGGAGGAAAAGTATTTTTTCGAGCCCCATGTAGAATTTGATCACACAGTTTTTGAAAAGGTGATGCGTGAGGATGGAGCGAGAGAGCGCCTTGAGCATTGCCGAGAAGCACTGGAGAAAGTAACAGATTTCTCCGCTTTGACCTTGGAAGAAGTGGT
>PWXL01000188.1 GCA_003561145.1 Candidatus Atribacteria bacterium | reverse complement strand
CCGCTGTCTTTTCGTGAAGCATCACTCGCTTTGGGTGCCACAAAGTGGACAACCGTCCGTAAAGTGGTCTTACCTACAGCGTTGCCCGGTATCTTGACCGGTTTGATTCTCTCTGTAGGACGTGTAGCAGGAGAAACTGCGCCAATCATGTTCACCGCGGCAGCTTTTTATGCACGGGGGTTGCCGACTTCTATTTTCGACAGAGTATTGGCTCTGCCGTTCCATATTTATGGCTTGATGACAGAAGGAACCAGGCCTGATCAGCAGGTTCCGATTGCCTATGGTACTGCGCTGGTTTTATTGTTTCTGGTTTTAGGGGTGAACCTGCTGGCCATTGTTGTACGTAACAGATACCGAAGTATAAGGAAGTGGTAAGATCAGTGGACGATGTCATTATGTTGGAAGCCCGGGAATTCAGTGTATATTTCGGTGATGCGCAGGTGTTGTACGATGTCAATCTCAACTTTCCCGAGCAGAGCGTGACGGCGATCATCTGTCCGTCCGGGTGCGGCAAATCTACCCTGCTGCGCAGTATTAACCGGATGAATGACTTTTTCGATAATATGCGGGTGAAGGGGGAAATAGTCTATGCGGGAAAAAACGTATATGATGATTCGGTAGATCCTGTATCTTTACGTAAGCGTATCGGCATGGTTTTCCAGCGGCCTAATCCATTTCCGAAAAGTATATATGAAAATATTTCTTACGGTCTGCGGATACAGGGATGGCGGGACAAGAGCAGGATCAGGGAAAGAGTGGAGGAAAGTCTCAGGGATGCAGCCTTGTGGGATGAAGTGCATGACCGGTTGCATACTTCCGCACTTGAATTGTCAGGAGGTCAGCAACAAAGACTGTGTATCGCCCGCTCTATTGCTGTGGAACCGGAAATCCTTTTAATGGATGAACCGGCATCCGCACTCGATCCCATTGCCACGGCCCGTATAGAGGAGCTGATCCGTAAACTGAAAAAAAAATATACCATTATTCTGGTAACTCACAATATGCAGGAAGCCGCTCGAGCATCAGACTACACGGCTTTTCTCCTTTTGGGAAAAATGATTGAATTCGGTTCCACACCAAAAATCTTTACCAAACCTGAAAAGAAAGAAACTGAGGATTATCTCACCGGCAGATATGGTTGAGAGTATCCGGAGGTGCATAATGTTGTCGACAAGAATAGTTCGATTCGTGCTCACCTTTCTATTTTTCTTTTTCACGGTGAATGCCTCATTCGGTTCTCCCGCTGTAGCTCAGGACAGGCCGACACTTTCTGTTGCACCCTTCGTTGACCGCAGCGGAGAACATTCACATTTAGGATATTTTCTCAGGGACATTTTACAGTTGGCATTTGAACAATCAGAGCTTTTCGATCTTACCGATCCGTTGCGGGTCGATGAAGTATTGCGGGAAGCGCGTCTTCCTCGAGATTCGATCTTTGTACATACCACCGCACAGGTTCTTGCGCGAAGAATGGGGAGCGAACACTTGGTGAGCGGCACATTGAGGTTTCGTGAGATCGCTGGGAGAGAGAGCCTTCTTGTCAGCGGGCGGCTTTACACTATAGGCAAAGAGGGATATAGAGAACTCCCCAGCGAAGTGTTTACCCTGGAAGAAACCGAGCGTCTGAGTATGTATTTTGTAGAACGCGTGGCTGGTGAATTAGGAATGGAAATTTCTCCTTTCCCAATCCCCCGGTTTACAGCAGAAGTCCTTGGTCCATTGTACCTTGCATTGGAAAAGCGTGAAGAGGCCTTGAGGGAATATGGCGATAAACAGTTTCCTGATCGTCCCCTTTGGCAGGAAGCTTTTGCACTGGCTCACAGAGCATTGGAAAAGGAGCCGGATTTTCTCATTGGATATGCGTACCTGGCTGATATGTATCGTCGTACGGGCTGGACAGCAAAGGAAGTTGAAACCTGGAATCACCTCTTGGAACGGGTTGGCAGGGTGGCCAGGGAAGGGTGGGCGGAAGCCGCTGCTGCCAGGGCGTACTTGCGTTTGGCTCACTCTTATGAGTATCAAAATAAAAACGAGCTTGCCCTGCAAAGCCTGGAGGAAGCATTACGTATACAACCTGACCTGGCAGAGGCATTTAACCTGATGGGAAAAATCTATTATGAACAAGGTGATACGACCAAAGCACAGGAGTATTGGGACAAAGCATACACGTTGGACCCTTCACTGCAGGAAGCACGCTATTTCGCCGAAGTTGCCGAACGGGCGGCTGTGTATGGGAGGGAAGCTTTTGAGGCCTATCGTCAAGGTTATACTTACTTTTCCAGCGGCGACTTGAGAACAGCAGAGGAATATTTCCGAATGGCCGCGCGGCTCAATCCGGAGATGAAGGAAGCCTACTACTGGTTAGGCAGGACTTTGTACGATATGGGGAAGCTCGAGGAGTCTGAGGCTGCCTGGCGGAGGGTCATTGAGTTAGATCCCTTTGACAGCCAGGCTCGTCGTTTTTTGGATCGGAGTATTCAGGAAAGGCAGTATGGAAGAGAAGCTCTCGTGTATTTTCGTGAAGGTTTTGATCTCTACCAGGAAGCAGAATATGATAAGGCCTTGCATTTGTTCCAAAGGGCTCTCTCTTCCAATCCACTATTTCCGGAAGCCCAGGAGTTCCTGGCACGGGGTTACTATATGTTGGGTGCAAAGGAGCAGTATGTGCGAGAGATGGTACGAGGAATACAAATGCTGGAAAACCGTGAGGAGAAAGGGTGGCAATACTACCAGCTGGCGTATGATTTGTACTCCTGGGAGGAGGAAGAGCATGCTCTTGATTACCTGAAGAAGGCTGTCGGGGAAGATGCGTCGTTGGGTGATGCCTATCTCTTAGCGGGTGAGATTCTCACGGAGCGGAAACAATGGGAACAGGCTGCTTCATATTATGCACGAGCAGTTGAATACCTTGTTGACGAAGAAGGAAGAGGACTGGCCTTATGGGGGAAGTCGGTCGCCATCATCAACTTGGAGCGCTGGAAAGATGCATATTCCCTGCTGGAAGAGCTGGTGCGGGAATACCCCTATGCGGGCTTTATAGAGGAAGCTGAAGCACTTCGCCTGGAGGCTATGGTCAGGGGAGGATATAACAGGGATGCAAGAGTGGCATATCAGCAATTCAGACTGCGTTTTCCAACCAGTGCCCTTACGGAAAAGATCCGTTTCCTGTATGGTTTGAGCTTTTACCAGGACGGGGAATATTCACAAGCCATCGAGGTATTTGAGGACTTTCTTGCTGTGTACCCTCACGGTCCATATAGAAAAGAAGCAACGGAAGTACTGGGACACGCTTACCGCCGTGTGGGAAGAGAGGAGGAAGCAGAGGATATTTTTGCCCGGGTAGGAGGAGAAGAAGGCACCTTTCTGGCAGCCGATTCCCTATACCGCCAAAAACGCTGGGAGGAATCTCGAAAGGCATTTCAACAGTTCCTCATGGAATACCCCGGAGGGAAATATGAAGTGGAAGCCCGTTTCAAGCTGGCGACCTGCTGGTTAGAGGCTGGTAATATTGCGCAGGCACAGAGTGTGATACAGGGATGGGAAGGACGCTTACGGGAATCGTTCCCGCTTGACTTCTCGCGTTTTATGGTCAAGATGGCTTTTGAGCAGGAAGACTGGGAGAAAGTGATTTCTTCTGTAACGCATCTGCAAGGACTTGAGGAGCTCACGGAGGAATACCTTCTCATGATGGCGCTTGCGTACCAAAACCTTGGGGAAAGGGAAAAGGCCGAAGATGTTTTAATCGGTACCGGTGTTGATCCAAAAGAAACATTGGAAAGCCCCCAGACGGAATTAGTGGAGGAAGCGCTCGCCCTGGTAACAAGCAATGACCCGGAAGAAGCCACGGCGCGCTTCGAGAAAATTCTTGACAGTGATCTTGACTTTGAAAATCTTTCGGTAGTGAAATTCCTTTTCGGAAAAGCACTGTATCAATGGGGTATGAGAGAGGAGTCAAAAAAACAGCTCAGTGATTCCTTGCAGTGGGAGGGAGCTGAATACCGGGAAGAAGCCTTGTTTTACCTGGGGGATATAGCTTACCAACAAGATGATTGGCAAAAAGTGGTGGAATATTATGCCCTGCTTGAGGAAAACAAAGACCCTGCCCTCTTGTGGAGACTGGCTCAGGCATATAGAAGAACAGGAAGAAGTGAGGATAGCCTGGATCTCTTGCGTATACTCAAGGATGAACCGACGTATGCGGAGCGCGCATGGGTATTGCTCCTCGATGATCTTTACCGTCAAGATGAGTACACGGAGTTTCTGAAAGAGAGCGATGCATTTCTGAATCATTATCCAGGGCATTCCGAGGAGAAAGGAATCCTCTCCATGGCAGCCTGGGCGGCTTCCGCATCAGGGGAGCGTACCCGCAGCCTGGAACTGATTGAGAGGTACCTCGATACGTATCCAGAAGGTAGCGATGCCTTGAGATTGCACTCTCTCCGCGCGGATCACTTGATTGCCATGAATGAGGGTGAACAAGCTCTTGAAGCATTGCGGAAACTCGAGAATACAGCAGAAAAGCTGGAAAAAGAAGAAGTGGAATACACCTTTCTCCGCATTGGGAACGTATATATCAATAAGGGACAGTTTGATAAGGCCGCTTTTTATTTTGAAAAACTTGCGGGAGACGCCCAGGGGAGGTTTTTTACGCCGGGGGCGTACCTGATGGGTGTGTGTCTTGAATATTTGGAGCGGGCTGATGAAGCAATATCCTTCTACAGGCGTGTTACCGAAAGCGGGCGGCAAGATGAATGGGTGAAAAGAGCGCGAGAGCGTTTGAATCTCTTGACTGCTGGTTAATTCATAGATACACTAATGCTGTTTTGAGATGAACTCAGGGGGTTACGTTTGATGCAGATTTTTACCGTTCTTGCCAGAGGGGGATACGTCATGTATCCCATTGTCGCCTGTTCAGTTATCTTCTTAGCGGTTTTCCTGGAAAGATGGTACGTTCTCCGTTTTTCAAAAGAAAGGATAAAAAGATACCTTCGGTCGGTTCGCCGGGCTGTTCATCAAGGAGACCTCGAACAGGTTTATGAGGTCAGCCAGAAGAATCCCGGTCCGGCATCCCGCATTATTCTCTCCGGAGTGAAGAGGCACCAGAAAGGATTTCCCAGGGAAGCCCGGGATGCCATGGAGACGATAGCGCTCCAGGAATTGCCTTTTTTCGAACGGCGACTGGGCATACTGGTAACCATCGCAAGCATTTCACCGCTTTTGGGGCTGTTAGGTACAGTAACGGGCATGATTCGAACGTTTAACGTTATAGCAGCAGTGGGCGTCGGCCAACCGATGGAGATGGCAGGAGGTATTTCCGAGGCCCTCATTACCACCGCGGCCGGTCTCTCTGTTGCCATTCCCGCGGTCATAGCACATTATTACTTATCCAATCTCTCGGAAACCATTGTGAATGATATAGAACGAGCAAGTTCGGAAGTTTTGGAAATCATCGAGGATACAGGCTATCACGTGGAAGCCTCATCAGAAGGAATAATGACCGGCAGTGAGCGGGCAAGGGAGGGCGAGGAAGAGAATGTTCCGGTTTCGGCGAAAAGGTACGAAGCGAAAGCCTGAAGTTAACATGACGCCGCTGGTGGATGTTATCCTCCAGTTGGTTATTTTTTTCCTTGTGACTACAACTTTTGTCAGTGTCGAAACAGGGGCGCAAGTGAACCTTCCCGCTGCGGATTTTGCCCGTATTGAGGAGGCACAGACAATTACCGTCTCTGTGACCGAGAATAACATGATTTATCTCGATGGTGCTCT
>PWXL01000139.1 GCA_003561145.1 Candidatus Atribacteria bacterium | reverse complement strand
GGGTAATAATTGTGTTTTCAGTAAGCAATTGTGCAGTCCAAGGTACACCTCAGCGCTCTCAATCCTCAACTGCTTTTTGACTTCCTTCGCCGGGAAAAGTGATAATACAAGATGTGACCCCGTGACCTGATTTATTGATATCAATTTTTCCAGCCGTATAAGTATATTCGTATGGTAATTCTAAAAGAAACGCATCCAGCATTTGATATTTTTCTGAAAATTTCCGTTTGATAGTCCTTTTTAACTCATCTATCACATATGAGGGCAAGACAATGGTGTGTTGAATGGTAAGTGCATCTACGAGTTTCTGCATAACAGAAGAGGGAAAAAGAAAAATAGAGATAAGAATATTTGTATCAATCATTACCCGCATAACGTTCTTTCCAAAGCTCTTGCCTTATTTCGTCAACCATTTTCGCTACATCCTGCTCATTTTTTAAACCCAGTCGCTCTGCTTCTCCCACAAATGCTTTCTGCATTTTTAAAAAAGAGTATTTCGCGGCATTGACCATTATGATTTTATCTCCGTCTTCAATAAAGATAACCTTATCACCGTCCTTTAGCTTAAGCTTTTTACGAATATCAACAGGGATGGTAATTTGCCCTTTTTCCGTTATTTTTTACAGTTTCCATACTTTTCACCTCTGTTCGCTAGGTGCGCGATGGCAAACTATATATGTCATCTTTCATGTTATTTTATCATAGCTATATAGGACAATATAATTTTTTACTCATTTACGGCTCGGCTTTTCCGGGCCATGATCTCGCAATAACTCATAGGCGGTTGAGGACTTCTCCTTTCGTTATTCCAGTTATATTTCTTTTCTTTCCACGCCTCATCCCTTTCACGGTAACCCTCACTGCTTTTACAGAGAGGTTCCGTTCAACCCTCCTCGAGAGAGAGGGTTTCCACCCAGTCCCGGTTGTCCCGATACCACTTGACCGCTTGCTGCAACCCTTCATCGAGGCTGACCTGCGGCTGCCATCCCAACAGTTTTTCGGCTTTTCCGATATCCGCCCAGGTGGCTGTGACATCGGTACGCTCAAAGTCTTGGTACTCAATACCCGCCTTTTTCCCGCTCAATTTTTCTATGTGTTCGATCACCTCGTTCAGTGAATGAGGATCATCAGATCCCAGGTTGATGATTTCATACCCTGGCACCGAAAGGGCGGCCACAGTCCCCCTGACTATATCCTCCACATAGGTGAAATCACGGCTTTGTGAACCGTCACCATATATCATCACCGGCCGGCCTTCCTCAATCCACTTGATAAAGCGGAATATGCTCATATCCGGCCGTCCAGCCGGTCCGTAAACGGTAAAATACCGCAGCACCGCCACATCAATTCCATAGAGATAATGATAGGTATAGGCGAGAGTTTC
Source organism: Candidatus Atribacteria bacterium (assembly GCA_003561145.1). Taxonomy (GTDB): domain Bacteria; phylum Atribacterota; class Atribacteria; order Atribacterales; family Atribacteraceae; genus Nitricultor. The sequence goes on along the minus strand of PWXL01000139.1, from coordinate 4,388 downwards.
GGCCCCTTTTTTGCTGGCGGCATAAGGAGAAATAGGCGTGTTGACCGGGAGGTTCTCTCGAAAAGGCATCTCCTGCCCGGCATAGAGCGAGGAGGTCGAAGCCAGGACGAATTTCTTCACCCCGAAATCTTTGCACAATTCCAAAAGATTCAGCGTCCCCATGATATTGGTACCAATGTACCGTTCAGGGTCACGCAGGCTTGAACGCACACCCGCCCGTGCCGCGAGATTCAACACGCCTTCAAAGGTGCCGTAGCGGCCGAATACATTCCGAACGGTCTCCCTCTCTTCGATATCCCCCTGGACAAAACGGAAGCCTTTATGCCTTCGCAACTGGCCGAGACGATATTCCTTCAGGCGCACGTCGTAGTAGTCATTCATATTGTCCACTCCCACGACTACGTGCCTATGCCGCAGGAGGAGGTCTGTGACAAAGCTTCCAATAAATCCGGAACAGCCGGTGACCAAGTATTTTTTCATATACGGGACCTCACTTTATACTGTACGCGCCTTATTTCCTTTCTTATTGTTCTACAAGCGGGTCTTTCCACTGGAAGAGTTTCCGGAATAAAGGAGTGAGTTGTAAAACCCTGGATTCCCTTTTCTCATCGAGATATCTCACCAGCCCGAGGGGAAGGGCAAAATCACGGATTACATTGTAGCTCGCCAAAAGCTCGAGATATTCGAGGTATGGGAAATACTCATCTCCTTCTGCATAGTATTCTTCCATTTTTGGGAACGCTTTATGGATGATCTCAGCTAAACGGCGGGCCGTGAATCGGCCTTCCGGTTCACGACTCAGGGCGTAGAGGATAAAGGGCAGGGCCTGTTTCAAAAGAGGCCATACCGGCAAATTTCCCGGATATTTCAAAAGATATTCCTGGGAAGCGCTTATCAAAAGATCGAGGTACATATTCTTCAGCTGTGGACCGAAGGGAAGGGGTTGGGATTTTTCCGTGAGCGTGAAAGCCCCGGGCACCTCTTCCAGGAACCCTGTTATCTGCAGAAGGGTTCTCACAATATGAACGGTGTGTGCGTCCTGTTCCCCGCGGACTTTCACAGTCTCCCGCAGGGCTTGGGCAATCCATTCTCCCGCAGTCTCCCTCAAGTTGAGTTCCTTTTGGAAGAGGTAGTCTACAACCCTGCGAGGGAGATTCCCCCTATCGGTAGCCTTGAGCGTACCTCCTTCTTCCTCCACCATGCGCAGAAGGGCCAGGGCCAGGGCGACCCACAAACTTTCCTCCACGTCCTCAGGCTCTATCCGGTCGGAGCGAATTTCTACGACATCGGGGATATTATCGATGGTGTTGTGCATGAGGTCGTACATGTGTTCCGGTGAGAACCCCAAGAAACCTTCCCTCACCGGTGATCTCTCTTCCATGATTTTCTCTATTTGATCCCGCATCTGGATCACCATTTCCTCACTCAACCCGGTTTGGGCAGCTAGCTCTTCTGAAGAGACCCTGCGACCGGTGTTATGAGCAGCGTTCAAGCGCTCGATCAAATCATTCATACGGTTGAGGTCGATCTGGGTATTCGGGTCGCGCTCCGTATCCTCCCTGAAACTCGAATCGAGCAGAGAGAACTCATCCGGCCCCAGGATCTGGTCGGCTGCGGCGGCCATCATCGAGGAAAATATTTCATCTGGCTCTTCAGGAAATTCTGCGATGTCTCTCAAGAGTTCCCTGCCCAATTCGTATCCCTTTTCTGTCATGGCGGACAAGTGCAACCGCTTTTTACGCCTTTCCCAAATCACCCGGGGTCCGAACATGGGATCTTCCGGGTATAAAAGCACCCGGATGTTCCCATTGGCTTCATCGACCTGCGCTTTTTCCGGTAATTGATCGGTAGAGAATTGTGCGGCTCTTACCACCGAGCGGCAGCATTCCATCATTTCTCCCCGATGGACTACCTGCGGAACTTCCGCCCAGGAATATAGCGCGGCCCACTCCACCGGATGGGGCGTCATCGCCGCCCGCAATCCACCCTGTTCAAAAGCGTATTTTTCATGCCTGCGGGCGAAATACAAGAAATCCTCCCGGGTCGCCCAGTCGAGGTAAAAAATACCCCCGTAGGTCTGCAGACACTCACCGTTAAAAAAGAGAAGTGTGTAGAGGTTGTTTTTCCCTTTTGTCCATATATCTTCGGCTGCCTGTGAATAGAGGAGATATTCCTCTTCGTCATGGTAGTCGAAAATACGTAATAGGTGCGGTCCTTCCTTGTCCTGAACATAAAAACCGCTCATATACCAGGGATGGTCGAGAGTCCGCTGTAAGTACCTCAGAACTTCCCGCCTCAGCTCCTCCCGCAGCACCCTCTTAACGGAAGAAATCCGCTCCGGTTGCGAAAATATCCTGCCCATGATGGTCTGGGTGATCACTACCGCCTCCAAAGCTTCATGATTTTCCGGGGGTAATCCTTCCCAATTGGACAGGTAGGGCTTCATCTCGGACAATACTTTTTTGTGCATTTTTTTCTGTGCCGCCCAGGGAAAAACCGCTTGCTCCAACTCGTTGATAAGAGCTGCATGGTGGTTTGAAACCTCAGTTATGGTCTTTATACGCCCTACCGAAAGCATGGTCGGGAAACCTCCTGTCTCAATGACGTGTATCGTGAGTTGGTCTTCGATCAATCAAGCATAGTATAGCACCCCCCTTCTCCATCGGCACCGGCCTTTCGGGATCATTGTCCAGCCTTTTTTCTTTACAACTTCTGCATTCATACTTCAGCATTCATACCTTCCATGGCCCTCATCACTAAACATGGCCTTCGGAGTATTTGTTCAACTCCTTTGCCTTCGTGGCGCAACAAGTAGACCCTCAGCGACCCCCTCTCCCTCCTACATGAAGCGTGTGTCCAGTGGCTTTCTACAGTATTCAGTGGTCGGGATGAAGACCATGTCGCCCTCCCTCACGTCTAGAATTTTTGGGCAAGATGCAAAGTGCCGGTTCCCGAACTTAAGGCCAGGTCAGCCTGCCTGTTATCCCTCTTCAAGCATAACAAAACCCTGTTCGCTGAAATGACGGTCACATGTGAAAGCGTGGGTAATTTTCTGCTCACGCATAAGAGTAAAACTGGTGCAGTCGACAAGGCTGAGTTTCTTTCGGTTCGTCGTCAAGAGAATCTGAATAGCCACATTATGAAGCGTCGATTCAACCCAGAAAGTTTTTACCAGGGGATATTATCTTCGTGAAAACGCGAACCGCTTCCAGGCTCAAACGAAATTGTATGAGAGCCATAGTTTCAAAGAAAACTGAACTGCTTGTAAAAAGCATGTCATCTTCTTCCAGACACTTGAGCCAGATCTTTTTGGCTTGGGGATGAGAGCTGTCATCCGCATCGAGTATAGCGAGAAAGGCAGATATATCAAGAAAAATTTTCATTCCGCAAGCGATTCTCCGAAATGCAGATCATGCTCTGTCGAAAGATCACTGAAAACAGAGCGAAAACGCCCGGCCGCACAAGCTGCCCGCCTACGGTATTCCTGGTGCTCACGGTATCCTTCTTCGGTGATCAGGAAATTCACTCCACGCCGGACCAAGGCAGATATCGATACTCCCTCAGACACGCTTAACTCCTTTAACGCTTTTACCTGTTCCCTGGTCAACTGAATGTGTGTACGGATCATCGTTCAAAATACCAACTTTCATATAGTGATAACATAATTACAGGTATTGTCACTCATAAAGTATACTAAGTGTCAACGTAACACCCCATCTTTGTACATCCTGAGCCCTCGGCTGCCTTTTTCTTTACATACAAAACTCTAAACCGCTTTTCCTTTTCCGCTCTTCTGCTGCCACTATCCTTCTCACCTGGGAATAATGCAGGCCGATATACTGACCCACCTCACGCAGCGTGTATCCATGGTGCCGTATAGCTTCATACATAGCCTTTTCTCTGGAATGGGTGGCAAACAGGTGTGCAAGAGTCTGCCGGGCGGCGTATCGCTCTCTCTTGACATGCTCGGTGGTTTTTCTCCCTTCCAGCAGTCCCTTCATTCGGGCGACAAAATCCTCTGAACCGAGGAGAATACCGCCTTTGGCTTCCTTCAGCGGACTCTCCTTATCCACTCCTGCTTGGACAAATTTCCGGTAGAGCATGCGGGCCTGGGAGGGCTTTTTTGAAAACTGAGAAAGGAGTTCATCAGGGTACAGGGGCGATGACATTCGCGCCGGAAATCCTGCGGTCTCCCGGTAAGAGGACCACTCCCATTCTTCCGGAGCCGAGACTAGGTGTGCCCGCACAGGATTGAGCACGATATACCGGCTGACTTCCAAAAGATAGTGGTCCTTTTCCACGAGGATTGAGTGGAAGCGGCCCTGGAAAAGGTGGCCACTCCGCTCGTGAACCACATTGAACCACTGGGTATAGACACCGTTGAGATG
>PWXL01000088.1 GCA_003561145.1 Candidatus Atribacteria bacterium | reverse complement strand
GGCCCAGAAAAACTACGGCTATTTCGCCCTCCTCAGCAATGACATCAAGGATCCCTTGAAAGCCCTGGACATCTACCGCGCAAACGACGTGATCGAGAAAGCCTTCGAGAATCTCAAGGAACGCCTGAATATGCGCCGCACCTCGGTCTCTTCTGAAGAGAACCTGGAAGGGAAGCTCTTTGTACAGTTCGTGGCTCTCATCTATCTAGCCTATATCGATAAAGTTATGCGGGACAACAAACTGTACAAGATCTATACCCTGCATGGTCTCTTGGATGAGCTCGATGTCATTGAACGATTTGAGCAACCCGGCAAGAAACATCACATCGGAGAGATGACGAAGAAACAGTTAGAAATCTATCGAATGTTCGGCTTTGATCCGCCTTCGTAAATCCTTGGTATAATTTTGTGGGAATCCAGGGTGCATTGAGAAGTTGGCCTGTAAATCCTGCGAGGTGAATTACGTAAGTGAGGGGAATAAAGGCAAAGAGTTAAAAAATCTCTTCAACTTCCCGTATGTTGTAAACGGGAATCCAGAGTTTTTTGTTTTGTCTGCCCTCGACCCCCGGCTTACGATTCATGGCTCACGTGACTTACCCGGCAATCGGTATTTTTACCTTTAGGGTATGTTTCCCGGGTAGAATACAGAAAAGGAAGAAGGTGAAAGAGGGGAAAATATCGGTCAGAAGTATGCTGTGTTTCTATCAAAAAAAGGAGGGAAATGGGAATGAAAAGAATCTTATTTTTGGCTGCTGTGATGTCGTTTTTACTGGTTGTTTCGTATGCAACTGTAGCGTTGGGTATGGAGATTTCCATGGTATCTTTTGGAGCGACTCAGAATGGTACTCCGGTCGATAAGTACATTCTGGTCAATGACCAGGGTTCTATGGCCAAGTTCATAACCTTGGGGGGAACGCTCACAGAGTGGTATATTCCGGATAAGGATGGTCAATTCATTGACATCGTACTTGGCTTTGATACAGTAGAAGACTACGATAGCCCGGATAATCCCTATTTTGGTTGCATCACGGGGCGGTATGCAAACCGGATCGCAAATGGTCACTTCACCATTGACGAACGTACCTATGCTCTTGCTATCAACAATCCCCCCAACAGTTTGCACGGTGGAGTGAGAGGTTTCCACAGGGCCGTCTGGCAGGCAATTCCAGTCGAGACTCCCGATGGACCGGCCATTCGCTTCAATTACCTGAGCCACGACGGAGAGGAAGGCTATCCAGGAAACCTGGATATTACCGTAACCTATACCCTTACCAACGATAATGAACTCGTCATCGAGTATGTAGCCACTACTGATTTGCCCACTGTGGTGAATCTTACCAACCACAGCTATTTCAATCTATCCGGGGCCAGTGCGGGAACCATCCTTGATCACGAACTGATGATTGCCGCAGATCACTACACTCCGGTGGATGACACCCTGATTCCTACCGGTGAAATAGCCCCAGTGGCAGGCACTGCGCTTGATTTCACCACAACCAGGACCATTGGAGAGATGATAGATGAGTTTGCCGATCCACCATTCAAGGGATACGACCACAACTTTGTCCTCAATAACCAAACCGGTGAACTTGCCTTGGCCGCCAGAGTTCATGACCCCAGGTCCGGTCTTATACTGGAAACCTACACTACCGAACCGGGGATTCAACTGTATACCGGAAATTGGCTCGACCATAAAGGCAAGGGTGGTTGGTACTACGGACAGTTCCAGGGGTTCTGCCTGGAAACTCAGCATTACCCGGATTCACCCAATAAACCTAATTTTCCGTCGGTGATTCTACGGCCGGGTGAGATGTACGTCACCACAACAATTTATACAGTACTTGCAGAGTAATCACGAACACGCATACAAAGTGTAACCGCTTAAGGGGGCCAGACCTCGAGTTTAGGCATTTTGCACAAAAGGCCTGGCCCCAACATAGTGAAGTTTTCGTGAGTATAAGGTAATGAATCCGCTTTTCCTCATTCCAAAAGGGGCTCGAACGGGCACCACTCTTCCGCCCGAATAAAACCCATCACCTGGTATGTAACGGAGTAGCTTGCGGCATAGCGGGGAGGATCTTCCCAATCTTTTCGGTCTTCATAGGTAAAACCAAAGCTCAACGCAGGGCCGGTGCCCTGTGACGCCGCCACCAGCGCACTCCAATCAATCACTGCAGCCTCGGGTAACACTCCCGGGTGTATCTCCGGTGCCCATCACGGGGGCACATTCATGCACCCACACTTATTCGGATCAAAGGTATCACATTCGCCGGTTGCGCCCGACCAACCAATCGGGATATCCGTGGTAAATTCAGGAACAGTAACGAAAAACCAGAAATTCTCTCCGCCTGCGTTGGTTACCTCAAGTCGAGTAGGCTGTGCATCTTCTACAGAAAAGTGGAAATTCCTTGTACTGATCACAAATCCTTCTCCATTGACAAAGGTGTGAGAATCTGTCGTACTGGAATCGGCAGCATAGGGTAACTGGGAATCCTTTCAAAGGTCGGGGAAAAAGAAATGCCCCTGCTCACCCTTTCTTTCCCTTAACAATTCCTGAATAAATCTTTTCATGTTCCGGGTCCACCTCCCTTTATCGTCATTACACCAGTAAACAAAATTCTTTCCAGTGGCCGTCATGACAAACAAAGGTCTTAAAAACTCTGCCTTCAATATTTCTTGCCTATTCATTTCATTTGGTATAAAATTTCCCTTCCGGAGTAAGCAATGAATGGATATTGAAAATAACAATGAAGCACGCAAACTGAATAATCAGGCTGAAAACATGTCACAAAGCGGTGGCATGGCCCCGCCCCTTGACCCGGCAAGGGATTTTTTCCTGAACCGGCCGCTTTTCGGTCTCATCGTCAAAAATGCCGTACCGGCGGTAGCTTCCATGGTATTCATGGCTCTCTACCAAATCGTGGATGGTATCATGGTAGGCCGGAGCCTGGGGCCGGAGGCCTTGGCCTCGGTCAATATCCTCTTCCCCATTATGTCAATCTATATCGGGCTGGCGGTTCTCATCGGAGTGGGGGGAAACGCCCGGGTTGCCGTTCTATTGGGAGCGGGTGAAACGCATACCGCACGGCGCGTTTTCGGACTGGTCAATATTCTGGGAACCGTCTTGGGTGTTGGGGGAAGCATAATAACTCTCGCCACTTTACCCCAAATCCTTTCTATTTTGGGAACATCCGGAGAACTGGGAAACCTGGCCGGCCAGTACCTGGTTGCCCTGACACCCTTTTTTACCCCCATGGTTGTCTTTTACATCCTGGAACAATCGGTGCGTAACGACGGGCGACCGAACCTCGCCATGTTTGTTATGACTGTAACGGCTCTTGTCAATATCGGTTTGGATTATCTCTTTCTCTTTCCTTTGAGCATGGGAATCGGCGGCGCAGCCCTGGCTACCGGTCTCGCGCATACCCTTGGTGTGGGAATCCTCCTGGGGTATTTCGTGCTGAAAACAGTCCGCCGCCGGAGCGGGCTTCGCTACGGAATCCCCGGTGGAGGGTTATCGACCATCAGGATCATCGCAGTAAACGGTTCATCTGAAATGCTCAATAACCTGGCCGCGGGACTCACGACATTTCTCTTTAACCGGATTATCCTGAGTTATGTCGGAGCGATGGGAGTGGCCGCTTTCGCCCTGGTGCAGTATCTCTTGATGGTGGGAATGATGGTGATATATGGCATGTGTACCGGTACCCAGCCCATTTTCAGCTACAATCACGGAGCAGGTCTTTCACACCGGGTGCGGGGAACCCTGCACCTGTTGATGAGCGCTTCTTTGTTGGTGGGGATTGCCTTTTTCTTTATCTTATATTGGCAAGCCGGCCCCCTGGCAGCCTTGTTCGTCCCTGATCATCCCGAGGCCCTTGCCTTAACCCTTCGTGCAACAAGGATCATGAGCTGGTCTATGCTCTTGATGCCCGTGGGTATAGTGGCTTCACTATTGTTCACCGCACTTGAATTGGCAGGTCGCTCCCTGGTGATCGCCATCTCCCGTGGACTGGTGTTTACCATAGTGGGATTAGCTGTATTTCCTCTCTTGTGGGGGGAATGGGGGATTTGGTTTACCCTGGTTTTCGCCGAAGGGGCAACCGCTTTCGTAGGAGTGTTCCTGATCCAGCGGTGGATGAAAAAATACCAGGAAACCACGGCCGAACCTGATTCCACTGCATCAATTCAACATGCCGATGTGTAAAGTGGAAAAACATTTTATCCATATTATCTGGTAGAATGGAAAATCATCTCCTTGATACGGCCAGCCTCTCTATCAAGCGTGATGGGAGTGATACTCTACCAGTGGAGGCGCTCAAATATGACAGAGTTCATGAATTACAGTAATCTGCAAGAAGATAAAGCCATAGACATAGGTATTATCACTGAGAAGGATAGGTATCGTATCCTTGAGTTGGCAAGGCGTTGGGTGGAAATCGCCGATAGCGACGAGATGAAGAAAAGAAAAAAACTGTGGAAGGCGCTGAAGGACTTGTCGCCGAAGAGGCCCATGGTTCTTTTCGAAACCCTCTCAGTTGCTGGTTTTGTTACCGATGAAGATATACAATGTGAAAACAGCATACTCCGCAACATAGAAAAAACCATGCTGTATAGCATCCGCCAGTACGAATTGTTGAACGACGACATTGTCCTGGAAACCTACTATAGAATCCCCTGGAAAGTGACGAGATCAAATTATGGCGTAGACATCGTTGAGCATCACGCAGAAAACTCCCTGGCCTATATCTCCAACTTTCCGATACAGGAGCCTGACGATTTTCATAAGCTCAAAGAACGCACCTTTACCGTGAACAGGGAACAGACATTGAGCCTGAAGAATCTCCTGGAAGAGATATTTGGAGATATCCTCGCGGTTCGGGTGGGAAACTTCGACAACTTCTTTCCCGATTTGGGATTCACACCATTTACGGGAAACAACTTTATCGGGATAACCATGGACCTGTTCAAGCTCATAGGAAACGACAATATGCTCTTGTGGACGTACGATCAACCTGAGCTCCTGCACAGCTTCCTGCGGTACCTTTGTGATGACCGGCTCAGGTTCTACCGTTGGCTCAAGGATGAGCATCTGCTGGACTTCAACACCGACAACCAGTTCGCCGGACCTTCCAGTTACGGTTATGTATCGGACCTTCCTGCCCTGGACAGTAAAGAACAGGTTGATGTAAAAGATGTCTGGGCCTGGCCGGAATCCCAGGAAACCACGCCTGTATCTCCCAAAATGTTTGATGAAATTTTCTTGCCCTACATCGCTGAAGTCGCCCATCTCTTTGGATTGACCTATTACGGCTGCTGTGAGCCGGTCCATGACCGTATCGAGAGTATCATTAAAAATCTTCCCAACCTACGGTCTATATCGGTATCAGGCTGGAATGACTTCTACAAATTGGCTGAAGCACTCGGAAAAAAATACGTGTATTCCAGGAAACCCACTCCGTCGTTTATCAGCGGTAAGTATCCTCACTGGCCCGCCGCGGAAAAAGACATCAGGGACACCTTCACCGCGGCCCGGGACTGCAACCTGGAATTTATTGTGCGTGATGTCTATGATATCGATGGTGATCTTCCCCGCCTGCGTAAATGGGTTGATATGACCAGGAGCATTGTGGGAATCTAAGCACATTGTTTCGTAATGAGTTTACCGAAAGCCCCTGTAAAGAGTTGAGTGGTACTATTCCCGGGTGCGAAAAGAAGATCGAAAAAGAAGGAAAACCGCGTATAAAGAGAGGATGAGCAATACTCCAAACATCACAACAGGCGGCCATT
>PWXL01000080.1 GCA_003561145.1 Candidatus Atribacteria bacterium | reverse complement strand
CCCCCCGCTTTTCTGGCTGATTCGATTACCCTCAGCATGGCTGTTTGGCGGACGCCCAACGAGAATCCCTCAGAGATTCGACAGGATATCGAACGTGTTGTCCACGGGGTGTGTGAGCAGGATCACTGGCTGAGAGAACACCCCCCCCAACTCGACTGGTGGAGCGACTGGGCACCCTTCTGGATTGAAAAAGACCATCCCCTTACCCAGACCATTGCCCGTGCCTACCGATCGGTGATGAACGAAGAACCCCAATACATGATGTGGCACCCTACAACTGATGCTCGCTGGTATCAAGATGCCGGTGTCCCGTCCATTATCATCGGCCCAGGTGATTACCGTTTTGCTCATACCTACAACGAGTTCATAGAGTTGAACGAAATCTCTGACGCCATGAAAATTTACGCCCTTGCCATACTTGACTGGCTCCAATATGAGTAAGATTGACATTCGCCTCACTAAAAAAGGAAAATTTACGCAATGCCGCACCATTGAATCATCATTGCGGCTAGTACCCGTGTAGCATCGATAACTTGTGCGACCGGGACGTATTCATTGGTTCCGTGAACTCCCATGTGAAGGTCACCCGGTCCAAAAACGACAACCATCTGTCCCCTGGGAAACCAGAAATTTCCATCACAGACAAATGGAGAAACAGAGACCTCGGGTTCAGCACCCATCGTCTCCCGGTAGGACTCAACCAGGGCTTGGCAGCCTGGATGATCGACTGGAACATCGACTGGTTCTTTGAGAAGCCCTTTATAAGGAATTTCCAGTTCGGGAGGGTGCTGTTTCAACCAGTCATCGGTCATTACAACACTTTCGACAGCTTGTTCGATTTCTTTCATAATACTCGCGGAAGTCTGACCTGGATTGAATAGACAGCTCCCTGAAACCTCACACGTATCAGGTACGGAGGTAAACGATTGACCTCCCTGAATGGTATTGATGTTGATAAACTGCCCACCGGGTGGGATCATGGGGTGTTGGCGGAAGACTGACCACTGCCTCTCCAGTTCGAAGATAGCTCCCTGTATCTTCCACATCTTGTCAATCGCGCTGATTCCGGCTACCTCCTCTCCGTAAGGGAGAGGCTGAGTGCCGCAACGGTTCCGGTTGCAGATATGGGTCGCCTTTCCCTTCACCTTAACACCAAAATAGAGTTCCCCCTTGAGGACGGGATGAATCCGCAAACCTGTCAGTTCGGGAATGATAGCAAAGGGAGCTTTGTATCCCCTGTCCAATACCGTATCACAGCCCAAGGCATGCTGGCCGCTTTCTTCGCCGATTACCGCGCTCAGGATCAGATCTCCCTTTAAGCGGATCCCCGCGTCGTGAATCAATTTACACGCCATGATAAAAGCGGTGTTTCCGGCCTTCATATCCGCCGCACCACGACCCCAGAGTTTCCCATCGTGGACTTCCCCGCTCCAAGGTCCTCCCGGCCCGGTCCAATCCTTCTTGTGCTCTTCTGTCACCGGGACTACATCGGAGTGCCCATTCAGAAGAAGTGTTTGACCTCCGCCGATTCCCTTCCAGACAGCGGCGATATTCGGCCGGCCCTTTTCGACCTCCCAATAGTCGACTGTGTCAAAAAAACCAAACCTGTCAAACTGTTCCCTCAACCAATTTTGACACGTCAATTCTTCATCAAGGGAATACCCAACCAGCAAGGGATTACTGGAAGGATGACGGATATATTCACCAGCGAATTTGATGATTTCTTTCTGCCGTTCTGTAATGAACGAATCCACCTTTCTTTTGGCTTCGTCAAGCCGGTCATTCATCTGTGGCCTCCTTTCCTGTTTTCTTCAAACCATGCAACTTCCCCCGTTCGCTTCCAGCGATTCACCGGTTATATAATCGGCAAGCGGAGAGGCCAGTAAGAGTATGGCATCCGCCACATCTTCCGGCTCCTGCAATCGACCCAGTGGAATGCCCTCCAGGTATTCTTTCTTGACGTCTTCGACACTGGTACCCCTTAAAGAGGCTTCCCACTTGATTTCCCGTTCCTGCATGCTGGTCTTCACCAGTCCAGGACACACGGCATTCACGGTAATCCCGTGTTTGGCAACTTCAAGCGCCATCGCCTGGGTAAAACCTATCACTGCAAACTTGGAGGCACTGTAATGGGCAAAAAATGGGAATCCCTGTCTGCCGGCCTGCGAAGATACATTGATGATTTTTCCCTTAATGCCTTCCTTAACCATTAAACGCCCAACTACCTGGCTCATGATAAAAACACCCTTTGCATTGACTTCCAGGTTGTATTCCCATTCCTGATCGGTCATTTCGAGAACGGTATTCATGGTCGATACACCGGCGTTGTTAACCAGGATATCCACTGCCCCACATTCCTCGTCTATTGTCTGAACAACTTTCTCAGCTTCTTCCCGATCGGTAACATCAAGCCTGAAAGGTTGTGCCCGGTCATCCCCTACGAGGCCGTTTACCTCTTCGGCTGTTGCGCGGGCATTCTCTGCACTGAAGCTGGTAGCCATAACTTTACATCCCTGGCGTGCGAAAGCAAGGGCAGTCGCACGACCGATCCCCCGACCCGCTCCAGTAATCAACACAACTTTATCCCTGAGTTGAGGAATATCCATAAAAATCACCCTTTCACTCTCATTCTCAAGTAAATGTTTCTTCTCAGTTATGAAAGAGATTCCTTGATAAGAGGGATTGTCTCAGCGGCATTCCCCCACATTGGTATCACGTTATCCTTTTTATACAAGGTGTTCTCCACACCGGAATAACCGGGCTTCTCATCCAGGTTACAAATTATTATATGTTTTGCTGCTTCCACCTCAAGAATGGGCATACCGTAAATCGGAGTCCCCTCCGCCGCATGAGCTGCCGGATTGATAACATCACATGCTCCCACAACTATAACTAAGTCTGTTTTTTTGAATTGAGGGTTTGCTGTATCAATATCCATGAGTTTCTCGTAATCTATACCGACTTCCGCGAGTAAAACGTTCATATGACCCGGCATTCTGCCCGCTACAGGATGGATGGCAAACTTGACATCTTTACCCTTTGCTTCCAGCATATCCGCCAAATCTTTCACCTGGGCCTGGGCTTGGGCTACGGCCATACCGTAACCAGGAACGATAACAATTCTTTGAGCTTCCTGCATGAACTGTGTGTAATCCGGAGCCTTATCAGCCTCTCCAGCTGCCAACCGGTCTTCTTCAACGTGTTCTTTTTTGTTCACCTTGAAGTTACCGGTGGTTGAAGATTTTTCCTCTGGTTTCAAGCCTGCCAGAACCTCAGAAAGGCTGCGATTCATAGCCTTGCACATTATCCTGGTCAGGATAAGGCCCGCCACACCCACCAGCGCACCTACCGCAACCAGCAGGGTATTGCCCACAGCCAGTCCGCTGATGGACGCTGCCACTCCCGAGAGAGCATTCAGCAGGGATATTATCACGGGCATATCTGCACCGCCGATCCTGACAGCCATGACGATGCCATAGGCGAAAAATATCATCACTATTAACAGAAATGCTATCAACACCGGGAAGAACATGCTGGCCAGGATGAGAAAAGCTCCGCCAGCTATCATACCTGTTAACACAGTATTATGAAAATGCCAATGTACAGGTCTTTGGAAAACCCATCCCTGCAATTTCAGGGACGCCACCATGCTTCCGCTCAAGGTCATTGATCCTACGCCGAGAGCCAGGGAAGCTGTCAACAAGTAAATAGAAGGAGTTGTACCCAAATCCAACAAAGATACGGCACTCCCGGCCACCAGGGCTGAAGCTCCTCCTCCCAAACCGTTTAAAAGGGCAACAGTCTGGGGCATGTGAATCATTTTCACTCCCCGGCCCAGGAAAAAACCGCTGAAACCTCCCAAGGCAAGAGCCAGCCATGCCGGGTAGTGAGCCAGGGCATCCAGTTCCCACAAGGTATACACTATTGCCATGGCCATGGAGAGCGCTCCCAACCGGTTGCCCCATAGAGCAGTACGCGGAGACTGCATCAGGCGTATGCCGGCAACAAAACCGATTATAAACAATACTGCAAGAACAATACCAACCATATTTAACTCCATGGAATCTTCTTCCCTGCCTTCATCTCCCCACCTTTACCCTTTTGCTGAAACATTCGCAACATTCTTTCGGTAACCCAAAACCCCCCCACTACGTTAATCATTGCCATCACAACAGCTACAGCGGCCAGGGGCTTGACGGCCGATGAAGCCGTTACGAAAACAGCCAGGGAACCAAGTACCGTTATACCGGAGAGAGCATTCATTCCTGACATGAGAGGAGTGTGAAGCAGAGAGGGCACCGCGGAAATGACTTTGTAGCCAATTATTGAAGAAACTGCCAGGGCAATAAGCATGAGGGGCAACAGTGAGGAAGGAATCATATCCTCAAGACCTCCTTTTTTTAGGATTCTTCATCCTGGGATTGCAAGGTGCCTCTGTGGACTATTTCCCTATCTCTGGTTACCAATGTCTCTTGAATAATAATATCATCTGAATACCTTTCTACTGTGCCATCTTTAACAATATGACTCATAAAATGCCAGGCATTCTGAGCGAACATCCTGGTAGAATCTGTCGCGAGCGTTGCGGGAATATTGGCCAGCCCACTGATCATAATTCCCTGGTAACTATATTCCTCTCCGGCTTTTGTAGTGGCACAGTTGCCTCCTTGGTCCACACTGATATCAACAATAACAGAACCCTTTTTCATCTGAAGAACCATTGCTTCTGTTACGAGTATGGGGGCCCTTTCTCCAGGCAAAAGAGCTGCTAAAATGACCATATCACTACCGACTATTGTTTCTGACAATGCTTTTCTTTCTTTTTCATACCATTCTTCCGGAAGACGACGGGCATACCCTCCTTCACCAACACCCAAGCCTTCGGGTAAGACAAAAGGGATGACTTCTGCCCCCAGGCTCCTGGCCTGTTCATTGGCTTCCGGCCTGATATCCAAAGTCTTCACCTTGGAACCCATTCGCTTTGCCATAGCAACTGACTGGAGACCCGCTACCCCTGTTCCCAACACAAAAACCTGGGCCGGTGGTATGACACCCGATGCCGTGGGCATCATGGGCATAAAACGTGACAGGTGCTTTGCTCCGATAATCACAGCTTTGTACCCTGCAACTGTACTCATAGAGGTCAATGCGTCCATGTGCTGGGCCCGAGAAATTCGGGGGATACCATCCAGGGTAAACGATGTTATGTTTTTTCTGACCAACATTTGAACCATTTCATGATTTGCGGGACTTGCCGGGTGAAGGAAACCTATCAAGATAGCTCCTTCCTGCATCAATTCTATTTCATGCTTCCCAATTGATTCATTCATTCTGGGTTCTTTAACCTTCAGGATTACGTCAGACCTTCCATACAGGTCCGCCGGGTTCTCAACAATCTCTGCGCCGGCTTGTGTGTATGCATCATTATCGTAAAAGGCCATAGAACCTGCGTCTTTTTCGATCAAGACCCTGGCACCTGCATCAACAAAATTCTTTACCGTGTCTGGAATGACAGCTACCCTCCGTTCACCGTCCATGATTTCCCTGGGAACACCAATAGTGATAGCCTTGAATTTCATGGATATACCCTCCCGGTCAATTACACTCATCTCTTTTGAAAATTTGGTTGATAAAATATTAATCCATGCCAATTCTCCAAAAAATAGAGGCGTGTTTTTTCAATAATTTTCAATAAACTTCAATAATAAAATGTTCGTTTCAAGGTCGGAGCAAGGCGGTCACTCTTACGCTCCGACCTTGAAAAATTGCTTTAGCAGATCCCGAATTTTCTCT
>PWXL01000267.1 GCA_003561145.1 Candidatus Atribacteria bacterium | reverse complement strand
GGCCTCAGAAGCATGGCGCTTGGTGGTAGAGGGAAGGTCGTGGAAAAAACAGTTGGGAGTGAAGGCTAAAAGGGTATACGGGATGTTTGGATCCAATGACGCGATAAAATGCGCGATATCCGCCACTTCACCTGGAGGCACATAGCCGGGCACAAGCAGCGTGGATGCCGCTACAACGTCTTTTCCTTCTTCCCGGTTTCTTCGGGCCACGAGGGCAAAATTCTGCAGGGTCTGACGGTTGGATACCCCGGTAAGCGCCAGATGAATATTCGGATCCAAGGCCTTGAGATCAAATTTGAGCATGCCACCGCTCTTGGCACTCACCCGGTACATGGCCACAATGAGGTCGGAACGGGATGCACCGTTTGTCTCCCAACATACCAGCACCTTCTCTTCCACGCTCCGGGCTGCTTCTAAAGCATGGAGAAGCTGGCATGAAGGGTCTCCCCCGAAAAAGCAAACACAAAAAGTTTGCCGGTTACACTGTGCCGCAAGGCTTGAGGCAGTGATCAAAGGTTCCCCTTTCTTTCTCTTCTCATGATGATGCCAGTTCTGGCAAAAGAGACAATCAAAGGTACATCCGGCATAAAATACGGAAAGGTTCTCCTTGCTCCTTTCCACCCGTCCCGGACAGGCCCAGGAAACAACACAATTGGTGGGCAATGAGTCACGGTACCATTCACAGAGCCCCCTCTCCTCGTCCCCTGCCCATCGATTCCCATTTTTTACCAGTCCGCAGAAACTGTTTCCTTCTCTGCCACAGCGGTGGAAACACCAGCTGCATCCTGATCCATCCCCTTCCCCCGGCCATGAAAGTCCAAATTCAGCGCGTGCTCTCTTGTGTATCTTTTGCACCAGGGGAAAAGCCCTGTCGAAGCGCTCTTGCAAGCACGCACGGCAAAGACCGAGAAAGGAGGAGATAAGCGGCGATACCTTTTTGCAAACCATACATTGTCTGCGCTCCTGTGTTTCCATCATGATCCTATCATAGCCATAGTTTACTTTTCTGAAAAGACTCCCTTCGGCTTTGATTTGGTATAATACCATAAGGCCATTCCGAATATCCGCCTTACATCGGGAGGGAGGAATTGGATATAGTGTACCCTTTTTCCTGTGGGGCAAAACGTCTATAATAGTGAGGGCAACCCTTCTGGTTACACATACCCTGTGGGTAAGTTGGGGAAAGCTTTTCTCCTGTGGGTTTTTTAGAATGGACAAGTGTACAAACGCTCTCAGACAAGCGTTTGGGGCGTACCGAATTTTTACTCCCAATTTTCTAATGAAAGGAAAAACAATGAGAAGGGCGCGAAAGGCTGTGTATGGTGGGAACAACAGGATTTTGACCGCTGTGCACAAGCTGTGGACAATATATCTTCACGGTGCGGCGAATACGGGCCCCGGAACAAAAACCTTCTCAAAGAAATTGCATCAAATACCTTTCAAATCAGGAATACTCGCCCTCCTACATCCTGTTTGACGTTCTGTAGCAGCCCGCCGGGAGTAGAAAGATGCTCTGTGGAAAACTCACAGGGAAAGCCCTGTTTTTCCTTATATTTCAGCGGCTGAGAGCATCATTTTCCACGTTAAAAAATGAAACGAGGTGCCCGGATGAATAAGTTTTCCGACAACCTTCCTGAGCTGTGGAAAAGTGTTCTGAACAACATTCGCTCCACGGTTACCGTGCCCGAGTACAGTGCCTGGATTGAATCTCTCGAACCACTGTCTCTTTCGGATAATACTCTTACGCTGACTGTTCCTACTGAACTTGCCCGTGAAAAAATACTCAATCGTTACCTGGAAACAATCCGTTTTGCCATTCAAAAAGCCAGCGGTGGAAATCTACCAAAAATTGAGATAGCGGTGGTCGTTCGCCCTCGCCAGAGGAGCGAGGAAGAAGAGGGACAGGTGGTTACTCCACGCAGTAATGACTCAGAACAGCTTCCCCTGAACCCCCGGTATTCTTTTTCAACTTTTGTAGTGGGAAACAGCAATAAATTTGCACATGCCGCTTCCTTCGCTGTGGCAGAGAGTCCCGCCCGTTCATATAATCCTCTTTTTATTTATGGAGGTGTCGGTTTAGGAAAAACACACCTCATGCATGCTATTGGATCACATGTACTGTCAAAGAATACGGAAGCGCGTGTCGAGTATTCAACCTCTGAAAAATTCACAAACGAACTTATCAATTCCATCCGGGATGATAAGACCGAACTGTTCAGGCAGAAATATAGAAATGTCGATGTATTACTCATAGACGATATTCAATTTCTGGCCGGCAAGGAACGAACCCAGGAAGAATTTTTCCATACTTTCAATTCCCTCCACGAATCACTGAAACAAATAGTGCTTACCAGCGATCGCCCGCCCAAGGAAATACCGACTTTAGAGGACCGTCTTCGATCGCGCTTTGAATGGGGATTGATTGCCGACATTCAACCGCCTGACCTGGAAACACGGATCGCAATACTACGAAAGAAAGCGGAGCTTGAAAACCTTTCTCTCCCGGATAATGTTGTGACATACATAGCCAATCAAATTCCCTCGAATATTCGAGAACTCGAAGGAGCCCTTGTAAGAATCAAAGCATTCTGCCTTCTCAATCAGATCTCTTGTGAACTTGAAGTCGCAAAAGAAATACTGAAAGATATTCTCCCCCGTAAAAAGACAAGAAAAATTGATGTTCTTACCATACAAAAAGTTGTTGCGGAACATTTCCAGATAAAGGTCGGCCTGATGAGAGCAAAAAAGCGTACCAGGGAAGTTGCCTTCCCGAGACAGGTCGCAATGTTCCTTGCCCGCTCTCTCACTAATCTGTCTCTTCCTTCTCTCGGTGAAGAATTCGGTGGACGTGATCACACTACCGTATTGCATGCTTGTGAAAAACTCCAACGAGACCTGGAAGCCAACCAGAAACTCTCGGAAGAGATAGGCGAACTGGTTGAAAAAATTCGTGCCTCCAGCAATGACTGACAGGAAATCCACAAGAAAAAGCAGTACTATCCAAAGCTTTTCCTTGCCTGTGCATATACTCTATTCATTAAAGACAGTAACTTTCCCACAAAATTCCCTTGAGCTACTACTCCTAGTATTTATATATATTATTCTTAGTAAGAGGAGCTGGGGATATGTGGAAAAGAGGAGAGGAGGACTCTTCCGTGCGCGTAGTATTTGAAAAAAAAGAACTCGCCGGTGCTGTGAATACAGTAGTAAGGGGGTTGACGGCAAAACCCACCAAACCTGTTTTGACCGGTATTTTTGTACAGGCAGAGGCTGAGGGGCGTGTGACCCTTATGGCAACAGATATGGATGAGGGGTTAAGTGTCGTGTGCCCTGCTACAGTTGAAGAGGAGGGGAGAGGGGTTGTACCAGGAAAAGTATTCGCGAATATTGCCCGTTCCGTCAAGGGTAATGTAGTAAACGTGACCGTTTCTCCTGGTTATGCGGTTTCCATACAGGCAGGAGAGAGTTTTTACCGCTTGTCGGGGTTTTCTCCTGATGATTATCCCATTTTTCCTTCACTTTCCGAGGATGTGGTGTACAGCCTGGATGCACATTCATTTAGGAGGGCGGTATCCCTTACGCACTTTGCCGCTTCAAAAGACGAGATGAGACCGTCGTTGACCGGCCTGCTTTTGGATATAAAGGGTGAAGATTCAGAGTTGGTTGCGACCGATGGGCATAGGCTGAGCATTGGACGTCTCCAAATGAAAGGGAATACTATTGAAGAAGGTAAGTATATTATTCCAACACGGGTCGCACAGGAAGTGGCGAGAATTTTGCATGGAGGGGAAGTTGAATTGGTGCTCTCAGAAGGAAGAATTCTCTTCCGTTCCGGAAACGTATCGTTTTTTTCCCGACTGATAGAGGGAGAGTACCCTGATTATAGTTTGTTACTCCCGGAGGAATTTATTACCAAGGTTATTCTCCCGCGTGAGGAGTTTGAGGGTCTTTTGGAGAGGGTGTCACTGGTGTTCAGGGAAGAAGGAGGCGTTATTACTTTTGTCATGGAGGAAGACGCCATAGAGGTACGGGGAGAGTCACCGGAAATGGGAGAGGCCAGTGAAAAAATAAGCGCTCGAATAGAGGGGAAAAGGATAGAGGTGGCATATAACGCTAAATACCTGGCGGAGGCAGTGCGCGTAGCTCCGTGGGACGAGATTGAAATGGGAATTCGAGGAGAAGTGGCACCTACCAAGATTATTGGAAAAAGCCGTGAATTTGAGTATATCCTGATGCCTCTGCGCAAGGACAATGAGGAATAGGAAAAATCGGTGCATATAAGCAGGGTCAGGATGCATGCATTTAGAAATATTGCCCAGGCATCTTTAGAGCTCCCCCCTTACCTTGTGGTTCTGCGGGGAGGGAATGCACAAGGGAAAACAAATTTTCTGGAAGCAATTTATCTTGCAGCGCGCGGAGTGTCACCAAGAACGCAGAGGGACGCGGAGCTTGTCTCATGGGGAAGTGACTCTGCATCTATCGAAATGCGCGTAGACTCGGGAGGTATATGGTTTGACAGGGAAGTCCGCATACAACCGGGCAGAAAGAAGGTTTGGTTGACCAACGGCCATCCCAAGAGAGGGAGAGGACGGCAAGAAGAAGTATGGCTGGTTGGATACTTTCCCGGAGATATCAGTATTATTGAAGGCCCTCCTGTCGAAAGGCGCCGTTTTATTGATGAAGCAGTTTCCTATATACAGCCTGCTTATAATGCGCATGTAAAAAGGTACGAACGCACGTTGACCCGGAGAAATATCCTTTTAAGGGAACGCGCCGCAGACGACTTGGTTTCCGTATACACCGAGGAACTCATCAACACCGGGAAACACATTATACAGGGACGGATACGGTACGGAGAACTTCTCACGCCTTTCCTGAGGGATTTTTACCTTCGCCTGGGAGGAGAAAATATGCACTTTGGGGTACAATATAGTGGCGGAGGATACGAATTGAGAGGAGAGCTGGAGGACAATCTACGGAAGGCATTCCGGTGTATGGAAAAAGAAGAGCGGGCCCGGGAGATGACACTCGTAGGACCGCATCGTGACGATATTATTTTTACTCTTGAAGAAAAAGACTTTCGGGTATATGGTTCACAAGGTGAAAAGAAAAGCCTGGCACTCGCCCTCAAGATGAGTGAAATGCAAGTTATACGCAAGCTAAAAAACACAGAAGTGATTGTTCTTCTCGATGATCTTTTTTCCGAACTCGATCCAGGGCGCCGGCATCTCCTTTTCAAAGAAGTGCTCGGCACGGGCCAGGTTTTTATCACTGTCACTGATGAGGTTCCCCCAATGCCGGAAGGTTGGGAAAAATACACGGTTCTCGGTGTTCAGGGAGGAACGGTGAAAAAGGCATGAGCATGAAGAGTGAAAAGTGACCGGAAAAAATCCATATACATTTTTTCCCGCTGATCCGAAAACACTGGGTGAAGCGATTCGTGATTTTTTTGAAAAACACGAGTTGCTGGAGAGGGTGGAACTATATCAGCATCTCGCCCGGTATCCCTGCCTATTTCCCGAGGCCGCAGGTTTCAGCAAAGCGGTTGATTTTAAAAAGGGAACCCTGTTTCTGGAAATTTCGGATACAATGTTTTCCTTGGAAGCACGTAAAATGATCCCCAGGATTGTTCATGTTTTTCAGAAGAGAGGACTCCCGGTGAAAAAAGTGAAAATCCGTTGTCGTCTGACGAGGTGAATGAATTGGCAGAACAGGAAAAAAACGAAGACCAACTGAATTACGGAGCTGAACACATTCAAGTCCTGGAAGGACTGGAAGCGGTACGCAAGCGTCCCAGCATGTATATCGGCAACACCTCTACAGAGGGACTCCACCACCTGGT
>PWXL01000206.1 GCA_003561145.1 Candidatus Atribacteria bacterium | reverse complement strand
CGGTGACTTAGCCGATCCTTCTTTCCCGAGCCAAGTGGTTCAGGAGACAGTGTCCCGCTTCGGTGGGCTGGATATCCTGATCAATAATGCCGGCACGGCTTTGTCCAAACCACTGGAGGAAACTACCACAGAGGAGTGGGAGTATCAAATTGCCGTCAATGCGAGAGCACCCTTTCTTCTTTGTCGTGAAGCCATGCCCTATTTGAAGGAATCGGTGATTCCCGCTATCGTCAATATTGCATCGGTGGTGGGTACCAAGGGTTATATCAACCAGGGAGCATATACCGCTTCCAAGCATGCTTTGATGGGGCTATCCAAGGTACTTGCCCGGGAACTCCATCCATTAGGTGTGCGGGTACACGTTATTTCACCTGGAGGGGTTGCGACTGATCTTATCGCCTCCATGCGGCCGGATCTTATGGATAAACCGCTTATCGCCCCGGAGGAGATGGCCGATATTGTATGGTTTTTACTTTCTCACCGTGGCAATGCGGTAATAGATGAGGTGAATGTCCGACGGGCATCAAATGAACCTTGGAAGTGAGGGGATACGTCAGTAATCTGAATGCAGAATGAAGAATGAAGAACAAAACAGCTGTATATATCATTGCAAGCTGATTTGAGTGGCAGGTTGTTGCCCTTTCTGATATTGTTAAAGAAAAGAAATACACACAGGCATGGATCTCATGTGAAAGATCACAGGTGCGTCCTTGCCGGGAGGTGGACAAATGACACCGAGAGAACGAATCATCACTAGCCTCACACATAACACTCCGGATATTTTACCCCTTGACCTGGGATCGACCATGATTACAAGTATCCACGTGTCCAGCCTCCACAAGTTAAAAGTGGCGTATGGTCTTATCAAGCCTGATGAACCTGTAAAGGTGATCGACCCTTTCCAGATGTTGGGGGAGGTGGATGACGATCTTCGGGAAGTACTGGGTATTGATACTGTTCCACTTCAGACGGAAACAAATTTTTTTGGATTTAAGAACGAAAAATGGAAACCGTGGACATTTTTTGACGGCACTCCGCTGTTAGTTCCTGAAAAGTTCAACACGGAACCGGACGAAAACGGGTATATACTGCAGTGGCCCCAGGGAGACCGCAGCGCCTCTCCTTCCGCCAAGATGCCGCGTGACGGTTTTTACCATGATGCCATCATCCGCCAAAAACCTATTCTTGATGATGAAAGTCTTACAGTTCAGGACCAGGTGGCGGAATTCCCCCGTTATACCGAGGATGAACTGCGTTACTTTGCCAAAGAGGCTGAACGGCTCGACCAGTCGACTGATTTTGCCGTAGTGTTCGGCGGCGTGCCGGGTACCAACCTTGGTGATATTGCTTTTGTACCCGGTCCAGCCCTCATCGAGCCCAGGGGTATTCGAGATGTTGAAGAATGGTATATTTCGCTTGCCACTCGGAAGGATTTTCTCAAAGAGGTCTTCGCCCGCATGGCAGAGATAGGGCTTGCTAACCTCGAGGCGTTTCACCAGGCTGTGGGTGAGCGTATACAGGTCATCGTTGTCTCCGGTGCTGATTTCGGTTCCCAGAGCTGCCCCTTTATTTCTCCACTGCTATATAGAGAACTGTTCAAGCCTTTTCACAAAAAGCTGAACGACTGGATTCACAGCCATACTTCCTGGAAGACCTTCATACATACCTGCGGTTCGATTCTTGATCTCTTACCTGAATTCAGGGAGGCAGGGTTTGATATTCTCAACCCGGTACAGATATCAGCCGCCAAGATGGACCCGGCCGGGCTAAAAAGTTCTTTCGGTGCCGATTTTACGTTCTGGGGTGGGGGTGTGAACACACAGACCACCCTTCCTTTCGGGAGCCAGGAGCAGGTACGGAAAGAGGTGCGAACCCTTATCGAGACATTCTCTCCAGGGGGAGGTTTTGTGTTTGCCGCTGTACACAATATTCAGGCAAATATCCCGGTAGAGAACCTCCAGGCGCTTTTCGAGACGATTAACGAGTATCGCTGAAAACGAACAGGAACTTAAAATTTTTCGTAACAGACAACCTGTGAGCCTTCAAGGATACACTTGAGTTCCCCTTTCCGCTCCAGTGTACTGACATATCCCAATAACGCAGAGCGGTTCAAGTAATATGTTTCGAGCGTGGCGGGCAAGGCGATTCGTTCCATGACGGAGGAGAGTATTTCTTCTATCGAACGTTTTCCTCCCCGGACAGCTTCTTTGACTGCCGTGAAGGCGTTTTCGATGCAGGCAACATTTTTTTTCACAAGTTCCCTGCCGCCCGTGCTTCCATGGGAGGGGATAAACTCGGAGGCTTTTTCAGGGAGATTTTTTGCTGTTTCCAAGGCCATGTGCGGATCGAAGTGGTAAAGAAGCGGATATTTTTCCAAGATCTCTGAACCGAAGAGAGCATCGGCAACAAACATGCGTTCACCGTCGCGTATTCCACACAAAGCAGGTGTGTGGCCAGGCAGGGTGACACCCTCGATCTCCGGAAACTGTTTCCAGTCAAGGTCATTGACCGGAAGATCTGGCGGACCTAGTAACCATTTGCGACCCAGTGGAGTGGGGAACCCCCCACCGAACAGTAGGGCCGGCTCGAGCTGGGGATACAGAAGAAAGGGTTGTTCAAGCGGTGGTGCAAGTAACCGGCATGGATTTCGCCGCAAAAAGTGGACAGCTCCTCCATAATGATCGGCGTGGGCATGGGAAAGGATCAGCGTTTCCACCCCATCACATTGTTGCAAGAGTTTTTTCACAGCGTCTCTTCCCGTCCCACAGTCTATGAGTACCTGCAGGCGATGGTGATAAAAGAAATTCTGCATACCGACCGTCAGCGTTTTCCACATGGTAGGAAGGATACGTCGGTTTCCACGTTATTGTCAATATATATCGATACACCTCATTGTGTTGTCACTTCATATCACTCTTAGGTTCCGTGAGTCGTGAATCTGATTCGTGAGCCGGAGGAAAAGCATATTCAAGGCACTGGACCCCGGATCCCGGGGTAAAAAAACAAAGGAACCATACACATATACGCATGTAAAGTATGAGAGTATAATGGAATTGAAAAACCATTCTTTCCACTGTTCACGACTCACTACTCACGACTCAGTGCATTGAGAGAGGAGGGAGTAATCATGGGGACTTTTTTGAAAGTGGCAGGTGTCGTTGTGTTGATTGCCGGAGCGGCACTCATCATTCTCTCCATTGCCGGAATGTGGTGGTTTGCTGACTGGGTATCACCCCCGGGTGTTGACTTTGAAGAAAACGTTCTTCCGATGCCATGGGGAGCGTTTGCCTTGGCACAGCGCCTAGGTGTCATGCTTGGCGGTGTGCTGATAATCCTGGGAGGTGCGGCACTTTTTTGCCTGGGTAATATATATAATGACGTAAGGCAGCTCAAAGACCGTTTGCAGCCTTGAACAGAGCGAATTGAAAACGGCTTCTTGAGAAGGGGAGAGGGTGAACCATGGGGAAACGAGTTGTTATTATTGGTGGAGTGGCTGCGGGTCCCAAAGTAGCAGCAAAGCTTCGCCGCCTGGATTCCGAGGCGGAAATAACGATTCTGGAAAAAGGAGAATTCCTCTCTTACGCAGGCTGTGGACTTCCATATTATATAAGCGGGGAAATCAAAAAACAGAGAGAACTCATGGAAACTTCCGCAGGTATCATGCGGACTCCCGAATATTTTGAAAAAACCAAACGAATCAGGGTATACAATCGTACAGAAGCCCTACGTGTGAACCGTACGAAAAAGCAAGTAGAGGCCCGACGACTGGACACGGGAGAGATGAGGGATTTCCCATATGATATTTTGGTGTTCGCCACTGGAGCAAAACCCTTCATTCCTCCAGTACAGACGGTAGACCTCGACATGCCGGGTGTAGAACTTACATGCTTGGATTTGGGACACGTAACTACCTTGCATGGCATTGAAGATGCAGAAAGAGTACGCTGGACTATTCGTGAAAAGTTAGCCCGGCAGGCGGTCATTGTAGGTGGGGGGCTCATTGGCATGGAGATGACCGAAAGCCTCGTAAAAAGTGGAATAGACGTGACTATACTCGAAATGATGGATGAAATTCTTCCCCTGGTGCTCGATTCTGACATGGGTATATTAGTGCGCACTTATTGCCGGCAGAAAGGTGTGGATGTACGGGTGAAAGAGAGGGTATTACGACTGGAAGGGCAAGAAGGGGTTGTGCGCCGGGTAGTGACCGAACAGAGGAGTTACCCTGCCGATCTTGTCATACTGGCTGCGGGCTTCCGACCCAATTCAGACCTTGCAAAAAGCTGTGGGCTGGAAACCGGACCCTATGGGGGCATTTCTGTAGATTCCCGCATGCGTACAAGTGATCCTCACATGTATGCCGTGGGAGACTGTGTTGAAATTTTGAACCTCGTATCTGACCAGAGCGCATATTTTCCATTGGGATCTTTGGCAAACAAGCAGGGAAGGGTGGCTGCGATCAATATCGCCGGCGGAGATGAGGTTTTTTGCGGTGCCCTCAACTCAACGGTGTTTAAAATTTTCGATTATACCGTGGCCCGTACCGGCATGAGTATGTATCAAGCCCAGGAAATGGGAATGGAAGCAGAATATTCCATAGTTCCCGCTCCGGACCGCGCTCACTATTTCCCCGGAGCCAAGCGGGTGGTGACCAAGCTGATTGCCGAACGAAAGAGCGGCCGGCTGCTGGGGGCTCAGTTTGTAGGGGCAGGAGAAGTAATGAAAAGTGTCAATACCGTGGCCTGCGCTCTTTTCTACAAGGGGGCAGTGGAGGACCTGTCAAACCTTGACATACCGTATGCACCTCCATATGCTTCAGCAATTGATAATGTGTGTGTAGCAGCAAACGTATTGCGAAATAAACTCACAGGAATTATGGAAGGCATCTCTTTCCTGGAAGTGGAAGAGCGCAGGAAAAGGGGCGATGATTTCCTTCTGCTCGATGTGAGAACCACTGACGAGTTCGAGGAGATACGCATACCAGGGAGCTTATGCATTCCTCTTGGAGAGCTGGGGGGAAAAATAAAAGGGCTGCCGCGGGAAAAAGATATCGTTGTCTTTTGCGCGGTGAGCCTGCGAGGGTATGAAGCGTCAATTATCCTCCGGGAAGCCGGTTTCACCAAGGTGCGGGTCATGGACGGGGGAATGGCTGTCTGGCCGTTTGAGTGTGAACATCGGTAACAGAAGGAAGGGAGAGGGAAAGAAGCCGTTGCGTGTTTGGATATCATGTATAGCGATTCAATACTGAGTGATAACGAGGTTAAGCGAAATGTGGAGAAAAATACTTGTTCTGTTCGTTCTATGCATTGTAGGGTTTGGTATTGCATTTATTTTTTTATCGACACGGCTTCCTGAAGATGAGGGTCCTCTCGTGACTGAAGAAGATAGGGAAGATGAACTGCTCGCTTCCCAGCCTGTATTTATGCATGACACTTTTATAAGGGGCTGGGACAAAGGCCGCCTGGCATGGACACTCACCGCGGGAGAAATGGAGCTTGACCGTGAAGACACCACCAGGGCCAGGGGTCGGAAAGGAGTGGAGCTTTTGCTCTTTTCTGATAATGGATCCGAACGGGCTGTACTCCGCTCTCAGGAGGCTGTTATTGATCTCGATAAGCGTGACTTCCGTTTTCGGAGAGAAGTGGAAGTCGTTTCTTCATCAGGGGACCGTATTTTGACTGAAGATCTTTTTTACCGGGATCATGATCAATCCATCGAAAGCTACCGTGATAGCCGGGTATTCTTCGGAGACAATTACATTGAGGCAGGAGGATTGGAAAGCGACGTCGATTTTGAAAACCCGGAGTTTTTCCAGGTCACCTATGGTCGTTTTCTTGTTCTTCCTGGTCAATAACGG
>PWXL01000014.1 GCA_003561145.1 Candidatus Atribacteria bacterium | reverse complement strand
CGCTATCGCCGTGAAGCTACGCAACGTGGTACTGTCTCGCCCGTTGACCCATGACTTATTGCAGTCGGTGCTCTCCGCCTGGGGCGCTTCGGTTGATTATGTCGCGGTGACCGAGCTCGAGGCGGACGCCTTCCACGCCAAACTCGTTCTGAGCGTCAATGGCAGCAAGCTGGACATTGATTCGCGACCGAGCGATGCGCTGGCTCTGGCGGTAAGAGTTGAGTCACCAATATATGCTGCTGAATCGGTGCTGGAGGCGGCCAGTATTACGCGTGAGGCGGGACAGGAACTGGACCAGTTGCCGGCATCGAAGAACTGGATATACTCGACTTAACACAGGGGATTCGGGGCCGGTCGGATAGCTGCAGGTCACACGAAGTGCGACACATGAGAGTGTTGTCCTACTACCTAGCTTAGGGAAACAACGAGGGAGTGTGATGGAGATGAGTAGGATTCAGTTCGCCCTATGCGGTAGCTACGGGATGGAAAAGGAACTCAACCCATACGCCGTCGCCGGGCCCGAGACTTGCCAGGAGATCCTGAGCTTGATCAACCGCCAAGCTCAAGCTCTCGAGGAGATCGCCAATAAGCTGAAGCTCTCGCGAGTAGAGGTAGCCCACCCCCTAGAGGCTTTGCAGAGAGCCGGTCTGGTGGAGGAGGTTGGGGGTGAATACAAGCCGAGCTTCGCCATCTTCACTGTTGGAGACCAGGAGAAACTGGAGCCATTAGTTGCCAGGATGACCGACCTGTATGCCGAAGCGGTGCGGGGGGAAATGGAAGCCGTTCACAAGACCTATGCTGACTGCGGCTTTGCCCGACATGGCTTCTCCTTCACAGACATCGCTTATATCCTGGTAGGGGCGTACATCTTGGACTACGGCGGCCTGGCGCTGCACGAAGCGGGACTGCTCGTGGCGGAGAAGCCCATGCCGGGTGGTGCATATGTGTTCACCGGCTTTGAAGGCGAGCTTCGGAACCTGAAAGCCAGTTGGATGTGGGGTCACTCCTATTCCTTCCCACCGTACACGTTCTTCGGCCATGGCGAGGTGCCGCCGGAGGGTAGACGGCATGCCTTTCCCGAACAAGCGTATCAGTGGTGGGCGGATGGCTGGTCAGACGAAGGGGTTTCCTCGGTGATGAAGGAACTGGGAGCGATCCTGGTTGCCCTGTGCAGGAGTCCGATGGTGACCACTGAGCTTGCCGGAAGAACCGAGGTTGAACATGAGAAGGTCGTCGAGCACCTTCGACTGCTGGAGGAACTACAGTATGTGCAGGAGAAGGACCTCTGGTCCTCTCTCTGCCCGGTGGTGGATGATGCGGCCAAGACTCAGATTGAGCAGATGATCCGCAAGGTATGGGACAAGCTGCTCGATGTGGCGGTCAGGCCCAATCTGGAACATCTGGAGCGTCTCTATGATGGAACCGCGCCGGCCGGAAATGGGATCGATGTCCAGGAGGCGTTCAACCCAATCCATCACGCCATCTTCGAGCAAGCTCTGGGCCTTCTCGTGGAAAGGGGCGTCATCGCCCGGCCGAGGAATCATGCCGACGGGGCAAGGTATGCAGTTTGGATCGAGTACCAAGAGGACAGAGAGGTGAAAAGGTCGTGAATCTGAATACTATGGGAGTTCTCTGTTGCCCGGCCTGCAAGGGAGCGCGATGAAGTGTCTTCTGTCTCGCTATTAGTGGCCGGTTTTAGGTGCCCCGTGACAACTTTGGGAAGATGGTCTGCTATGATAGTGGCAAGATCACGGTTTGCCCACTTAAGAAGGTTGTCGGCAGGCTCAACTACGTCGAAGTCAAGACTATGTATGATGCCGAAAGACATAACAGACGCCGGACTATTCTGAGTGGGAGAAGAGCAAGCTGTACCGGGACTATGGACGATCAAGAGACGAAATGAGTTCTGCCGAACAGCCAGGAAACAATAGTCTGAGAAAGGGTGTGTCTGCGACATCAGGCGAGGTTGATATCCTGGTGAAGAACGCCGTTTTCGGTAACGATGAGGCGCGGGAACATAGCCGGGAGAAAATCCGGCAACTGGCTTCGGCCCATGGTGTGGTTTTGGCAAGCATTGACGGTCTGTACCGGGCTGCGGGCAAGGGGCTATACACCGGTATCACTGTTCCCGCAATAAACATCCGCGGTATCACTTACCAGGTGGCCAGGTCAATATTTAGAGCCGCCCTGAAGGACAGGGTTGGTGCTTTCATTCTTGAAATCGCCCGTTCTGAGATAGGCTATACTGCGCAAAGGCCCGGTGAGTACGCCGCCTGTATACTCGCGGGGGCAGTCACAGAGGGGTTTAGAGGTCCGGTTTTTCTCCAGGGAGACCACTTCCAGGTTAACCCCGCGAAGTACAGTTCCGAGCCAGAACGGGAGTTGAACAGCATCAGGGAACTCGTACATGAGGCGGTGAGCGCCGGCTTTCTGAACATTGATATTGACGCCTCCACTATCGTTGACCTGAAGAAGTCAAGCTTTGAGGAACAGCAGGAAGGGAATTGCCAGATCACGGCGGACATGACCAGGTTTGTACGGGGAATTGAACCCGAAGGGATAACGATCTCGGTGGGTGGCGAAATCGGCGAAGTAGGCGGGCGTGATAGCACGGTAGTAGACCTCCGAGCCTTCATGACAGGATACCTCAGGCTGTTAGGGCCAGATCTGAGGGGGCTCTCCAAAATCAGCGTTCAAACCGGGACAACGCACGGCGGAGTAGTTTTGCCTGATGGGTCAATGGCGAGCGTTGAAGTTGACTTCAAAGCGCTGAAGGAATTGTCTCAAGCGGCACGGAAAGAGTACGGTATGGGTGGCGCGGTACAGCATGGAGCCTCCACTCTCCCTGATGAGGCTTATGACCTGTTCCCACAGGCGGACACACTGGAAGTACATCTCGCTACCGGGTTTCAGAACATTATCTTTGACAGCCCCTATTTCCCTGGGGATTTGCTGGACCGGATTTACCGGCATCTTCGGGACAAATACGCAAGTGAAATGAAGCAGGGGGACACATCAGAGCAATTCGTCTACAAGACCCGCAAGAAAGCGTTCGGTGATTTCAAAGAGGAACTGTGGAACCTGCCTGGAAGCAGTCTGAGGCGAATTGGCGACACACTTGAAGAACGCTTCTCCCTACTATTCCGGAAGTTGAAAGTGGCTGATACGGTGGACTTGGTCAGCCAGTTTGTGGACTATTAGTGCTGATATGAACAATGTAGTAGGCCATTATGAACGGGCCTCAGAATTGTTATTGACGTTGTCGCATGGTTGAATTGATATAGCAGTACAATCACGTCGTTGTTCTGTAGTTTGATTCTCTTGAGAATCGACAGATGAGTACAAGAATGGCGCATTCTCACCAGCCGATTGAACGCAATATCGCGATGGAACTGGTACGGGTCACCGAAGCGGCGGCCCTGGCTGCAGCTCGTTATTTGGGCAGGGGCGACAAAAACCTGGTAGACGAGGCAGCGGTAGCTGCTATGCGTTATACGCTGGGCTATATCCAGATGGACGGAATCGTAGTCATCGGAGAAGGAGAAAAGGACCACGCCCCCATGTTGTATATAGGGGAGCGTATTGGTGATGGATCAGATTTGCAGGTTGATATTGCTGTTGATCCTATTGACGGGACTACCCTTGTCGCCAGAGGTCTTCCCGGAGCTATCTCTGTAGTAGCGCTTGCAGACAGGGGGACGATACACTGCCCCATGCAGTTCGTATACATGAACAAGATCATTACCGGACCGGAGGCTAAAGACTGCATAGATATAAACGCACCGGTGGCGGAAAACTTGAGGAACATAGCCAGAGCTAAGCAGAGGAAAATATCGGAACTTACGGTGGTGGTTTTGGATAGGCCGCGGCACGAACAGTTGTTATCAGATATCCGGAGCGCTGGCGCCAGGGTCAAGTTGATTTCTGACGGTGATGTTGCGGCGAGTATAGAGGCAGCTCTGCCTGATAGAGGGATTGATGCGCTTATGGGCATCGGGGGCACGCCGGAGGGGGTTCTCTCCGCTGCGGCGATACACTGCATTGGGGGCGGCATTCAATGTAAGGCTTGGCCCCGCAATGACGGCGAGAGAAAGGCAGCTATAGCCGCGGGAGTTAAGGTCGATAAGGTATACAAGACGGAGGACCTGATAGATAGTGACGATGTGTTTCTCGCTGCCACCGGAGTCAGTAGCGGCGAACTGCTGAAAGGGGTACGATACTTTGCCGGCGGAGCACAAACTCAGTCTTTAGCAATGCGCTGCCGCTCTGGTACCGTCCGCTGGATAGATTCCTGGCACAACTTTGACCGCCTTGACAAACTCAGTCTCTTTGAACTCCATTGAGATACTGAATATACTTACTCTATTATCACTACGAATCGCATTGGAACTCCCTGACTCTCCCTGCCATCTGCCGAGCCATGGACTGCCCGTGCAAAGCTTTGGCGAAGGCAAGCGGCGGGCAGGGCACAACCGAGAGTAATGGGGAAGATAAAGAGCGGATAAGAATGCACGTCTGTGTCTGCCGAGTTGGGCTTCGCCTTCCCGAGAACCAATCGCGGAAGGGTAAGAGACGGATAGTCCAGTCTATCATTGCGCGACTGCAAAACAGGTACAAGGTCTCAGTAGCCGAGGTGAATAACCAGGACCGGTGGCAGATGGCCACTCTGATATCCTCACAATGCAGGTAACAACATAGCGGGTAGTGGCTTGCATTAACTTTCCTTTGTAGCCAAGATGTACATACTCTGGGTATTAACAGTTAAGAATGTTCGAGGGAGGTCTGGTATATGCCATTAAGAATTGTTGTTGGTACGAACTGGGGCGACGAAGGCAAGGGCCGTATGGTAGATTATCTAGCGCAGAATGTCGACTTCGTTGTTAGGTTCCAGGGCGGAAACAATGCAGGCCACACTATTGAAAATGAGTTCGGTAATTTCAAACTACACCTTATACCATCCGGAATTTTCTACAGAGATGTCGTCAATGTTCTGGGCCCAGGAACGGTCGTAAACCTCGAGGCAGCCTGTCAAGAGATGGAAGACTTGAGAAAACGGGGCGTACATATCACCCGTCAAAACTACAAGATTTCCGATCGCGCCACCATCTGTTTCCCCTTTCATCGGCTTCAGGACGAGTATGAGGAAAGTCGCCTTGCCCAGGCAATGTTTGGCTCTACCAAGCAAGGTATAGCTCCAGTCTATGGCGACAGATATATGAAGTACGGCATCCAGGTAGGTGCGCTTTTTCACCCGGAATATCTTAGACAGGAGATAACTCGATGCCTTGACCTGAAAAACAACATCTTTAGACAAGTCTACAACAAGCCTCCCGCCAGTCAGGACGAAGCTTTCCAATGGGCAATGAGATATGGCGAAATACTGAAACCTCATATTTGCGATAGTGTGACTTTGCTTAAAGAAGCGCAGAAACGTGGAAGACGTGTGCTGCTGGAAGGTCAACTTGGAGCACTGCGGGATATCATTTACGGTATATATCCATTCCCGACATCGTCATCGACCATAGCCTCATTTGGAGTCGTGGGGGCAGGCTATTTCAGCAGTGAGATGCCGATCGTGACTGGGGTAATGAAGGCGTTTTCTACATGTGTTGGGCAAGGACCGTTTACGACTGAAATCCATGGTGAACTGGTAAACAGGATTCGCGAAACATCCTTTGAATATGGAGCCTTAACAGGACGGCCGAGGCGTATCGGGTGGTTTGATGCTGTCGCCTCACGATATGGCGCTTATGTAAGTGGGGCAACAGAGATAGCATTGACGAAGCTGGACTCACTATCGGGGCTAAACACCCTAAAGATATGCACTGGCTATCGTATAGGTTCTAGAATTACAGAGTCTTTTCCTATTATGCCAGACCTAGTAGAAGCAGAACCAGTCTATATTGAAATGCCTGGTTGGGGGGACGATATCACTGCAGTACGCCAGCTTAGGGACTTG
>PWXL01000146.1 GCA_003561145.1 Candidatus Atribacteria bacterium | reverse complement strand
TCCATTTTGGCGCGCTTTGATATTCTTTTACCTGGCAGGCGCTGCCATAGTATTTCAACCTGAGTTACGGCGGGTATACGTCAACAGGTCTTTTCAGGGTGAATCGGTAAGCAGGCAGCTCGTTGCTGATGAGGAAAACCGGACACAATTTATCGATGAAGTTTCCCTGGCGTGCCAAACCTTGTCCCGCAGAAAAACGGGAGCTTTGATCATTCTGGAAAGAAACCATACTTTGAGGGACTTTATTCAAACGGGCATTCTCATCGATGCCCTGTTCGCCCCGGAAATAGTATGTGCACTTTTTCTTCCGGAGTCACCATTGCACGACGGGGCGGTCATAGTAAAAGAAAACCGTATCATTGCCGCCGGTTGCATACTTCCGCTTGCTGAAAAAGTGGAAGTAAAAAAACTGTTGGGAACCCGGCACCGTGCGGCAATCGGTATTACAGAACAAACTGATGCTTTGTCTATAGTTGTTTCCGAGGAGACCGGAAAGATTTCCCTGGCAGTACAGGGAAAGATGGCTTGGGATGTTGAAGTGAGAGCCTTGAAAAAAATGATCAGGATCATGTATCGAAAGGTGTAAACTCTGGTGGGCTATTTCAGAAAATTGGTGCGCTGGTTCCAGCAACAGGAAAAAGCCTTCAGGAGAGAACGGCGGATACGGCTGTATTCTTTGTTATTCGCACTCAGCATGCTTTTTTACCTTTCCAGTGAAATGTATGTGAGGGATGCTGGTTCTCCTGTGCACACAATCACCTCTCGGGGTGATACTGCAGCACATGATTATCACGAAACATACGTTTACCGGAAGGATACAGCGACTGGCATACACTTCCGGAATCCCGGCGAATTATCGGGAACCGCAGGAGCTGAATTGTGTGAGTTTTCATCAAAATACTGAAAGGAGGCAGTGGCCTTGAGAATGTATCAAAGCGAAGATATTCGAAACATCGGTCTTTTCGCTCATGCCGGCAGCGGGAAAACCACACTGACTGAAGCAATACTCTTTCAAGCAGGGGTATCAAAGCGCCGTGGTAAAGTCGAAGAAGGAAACACCCTTTCGGATTGGGAGCCGGAAGAAGTCAAGAGAGGTCTTTCCATCAACATGTCCTTGCTTCCCTTTGAATGGAAAGGGAAGAAAGTCAATTTGATAGACACTCCGGGTTATATGGATTTTATCGGGAATGTCATGGGAGCCCTACGCGCGGTGGATGCAGGGGTGATTACTGTGTGTGCGGTTTCAGGCGTAGAAGTAGGAACAGAAAACGCCTTTCAGGCGCTCGAAGAGAGAAGGCTCCCGACTATTTTTTTTCTGAACAAAATGGACCGTGAAGGTGCGGATTACCAGGGTGTGCTTTCCACTCTACAGGAGAGGTTTTCACCCAAAGTTACACCTCTTTTCATACCCATTGGGAAAGAATCGTCATTCAACGGCGTGGTTGATTTGCTCTCCCGGAAAGCCCTGTATTTTCAGGGCGAGGGCAAGCCTCTCCGCGAAGATTCGATCCCGGTTGACATGGAAGAAGCAGCTCTCGAGTTACGCGAGATACTGGTGGAAAACATAGCCGAAGCGGACGATGAGCTCCTGAATATGTATTTGGAGGGCCACCCTATCCCGGATGACCAGCTACGTGACGGCCTGCAAGAGGCGATACTCCAACGCAGAATCTTTCCGGTACTGGCTGGATCCGGGCTCCAGAATCTCGGCGTGGAGACATTGATCGATTTTTTGGTGGATTGTGCACCTCCTCCTGTCAATATGCCTCCTGTACGCGGCTCTGATCCCCGGGACCGGGAAAAAGAAATAGCAAGAGCGTGTGACATACAACAGCCTTTTTCCGCGCAAGTTTTTAAAATCATCAGTGACCCATATGTTGGAAAAGTGGCGCTTTTCCGGGTCTATTCAGGAAAGGTTGATTCTGATTCCCGCCTGTTCAACGCGAGCAGGGAAGTCGAGGAAAAAATAAGCCAGCTGAGTGTTTTACGGGGAAAGAACCAGGAAAACGTCTCAGAAATCGTAGCCGGCGACATCGGGGCGATCGCTAAAATCAGTGAAATTTACATCGGTGATTCTCTGGCAAACAAGGAACAACCCATACTGTTTCCACCTATCGAGAGACCCGAACCGAATTATATGGCCGCCGTGAAACCCCAGAGCCGGGGGGATGAGGAAAAAATAAGCCAGGCGTTGAGTCGAATGCTTGAAGAGGATTTTACCTTGAAAGTAGAACGGGATTCCAACACCAAGGAAGACGTTGTGTATGGGCTGGGAGACATTCATTTAGATGTGCTTACAGAAAAGATGAAAAGAAAGTTCGGGGTGGATGTCACACTCACGATACCCCGGGTTCCTTATAAAGAGACGATTAAAGCCACAGCCAAGGTAGAAGGAAAATACAAGCGCCAGTCGGGAGGCCGTGGCCAGTATGGCCATTGCTGGGTTGAGCTGGAGCCTCTCAATCGGGGAGAAGGTTTCGAATTCGTGGACAAAATCGTGGGAGGGGTTATTCCCCGCAATTTTATCCCCTCGGTAGAAAAAGGCATTCAGGACGCCATGCAGGAAGGTATCCTGGCTGGTTATCCTGTGACTGATATACGGGTCATTCTGTACGACGGATCTTTTCACGCGGTGGATTCTTCGGATATGGCATTCAAAATCGCTGGTTCCATGGCACTGAAAAAGGGTGTTGCCGAAGCCAAGGCGGTATTGCTTGAGCCCATCATGAACCTCGAGGTGTGGGTAGGCGACGATTTCATGGGTGACGTGATTGGAGACCTCAACAGCAGGCGGGGAAAAATCATGGGTATGGATCCCCAGGACGGGAACCAATTGATAAAAGCTCAAGTTCCGCTGGCAGAAGTATTCCGTTACTCGGTTGACCTGCGCTCGATCACGCAGGGCAGAGCCTTGTTCCGGATGAAGTTTTCCCATTACGAGGAAGTTCCCGCCCAGATCGCTGAAACGATTATACAGAATGCCCAGAAAGAAAAAGAGGAGGAATAGTCGGTCCCCGCACGACAAAACATAACCCATGGTATGGAGATGGGAGGATTCCGGTGTACGAGTATATACATGAATCCAGGCCGGGTGGGGAAAGTTTACACATTCCCCTGGTTGATGGTGCAGCCATGAGGAAGATCGAAGAGAATACAGTCAGCCGCACCGGTGTGACAACCCTGGTTTTGATGGAAAACGCCGGGAAAAATACGGCTGCAGCGGTACGCAGAGTCTGGCTGGAAAATCCTGGTTTGAAGAAAATACAAGTGGTGTGCGGCTTGGGGAACAACGGGGGAGACGGCCTCGTGATAGCCCGCCATCTCACTCTTGGGTTGCCGGATGTTTCTCTGCATATACTTTTAGCGGCTGATCCTGACCGATTGAAGGGCGATGTCCTGGCCAATTACCGGATTGCCCGGTCTCTTGGTATTCCCATCCTCCTGATACAAGAATCGGGATCCCTTCACCTTGCAGAAGAGAGCTTAGTGGTAGATGCACTATTGGGAACGGGAACCGACCGTCCAGTAACCGGGCGTTACCGGGAGGTGGTGGAAGGCATAAACAGTCTTTCCCGGAAAGTGGTTGTCTCCGTTGATATTCCTTCCGGCATCAACGCGGGAACCGGGGCACCAATGGGCTGCGCGGTGCGCGCTCATTATACGGTAACAATGGGTCTGGTGAAATGTGGTTTGGTGGTATGGCCGGGTAAAGAGTACTGTGGGACTGTTGAGTGTGTTGATATAGGTATCCCTTTACCGGGAAAGGATATTCAGGCACACAGCAGGGAGAGTCTCACAACACCCCGTCACGTGCGTGCAAACCTTCCCCGCCGTCTTCCCGGAGATCATAAAATATCTGCCGGAGTGGTGGGAATAGTATCGGGATCTGAAGGTATGCTCGGCGCGGGCATACTCAGCTGCAGAGGAGCCCTTCGCGGAGGAAGCGGGATGGTGGTATGGTCTCTGCCGGTTCATTTGTGCTCCCTGGTCAAACCTTCCCTACCGGAAGTCATAACCATACCCTTACCTGGTGGAAAAGGAGAATTTTTTTATACAGCCGGCATGGTTGAAGATGTTATAAGCGGCCTGGCAGGAAGAAAATGTTCCTCCGTTGTGCTCGGGCCTGGTTTGGGAAGCATGGCGGGAACTGTATTGTTTGTTGAGCGCTTTATCGAAAAATCCCCCTGGAGGGGAGTTTTAGACGCCGATGCCTTGAACGCTCTTGCTCTTGAGCGGGAAAGCTTCAAGAAAAAACTCGGCGGTTGGGTTGCAACACCACATCCAGGAGAATTGGCCCGCTTGCGAGGTGTGACGTTTCAGGATGTTCATAATGACCGGGTGGCAGCTGCACGGGAGGCAGCGGATTTTTTCGGATGTATCCTTGTACTGAAGGGTCCGGGAACTGTGGTAGCTTCACCCGGGGGGTCGGTATTCGTGAACCCTACCGGTGACAGCGCCCTTGCCACTGCAGGAAGCGGTGATGTTCTCTCCGGGTTGATTGCCGCATTAATAGCACGTGGAGCCGAACCGCTTGAAGCGGCAAAGTGCGGGGTCTTCCTCCACGGTATAAGCGGTGAGCTCTTGCGGAAAAAAGGAATGATCCATCCCTTGGCTGGAGATATTGCAGAATATATAGGTGAAGCGGAAAAGGTGGTCATGCGAGGTGAATATGCCTTATCAGTTATGGATGGAGATCAACCGCAACAGATTACGTTCTAATCTTCTGCGGCTGCAAGCAATGGGAAAGAAGAGCGGTTCCCGGATAATGGCTGTTGTCAAGGCCGATGCCTACGGTCACGGGGTTGACACGGTTGTATCGCTTTCGGACACAGGTTTGCGAAGCTTTGGAGTAGCCTCGGTTTCCGAGGGAAAACAGTTAAGGGAAAAAGGAGTAAAGGGTGAGATTTTTCTCCTGGGAGGTTTTTTTTCTGAAGAGACGGAAGAGCTTTTTTTGCATCGCTTGACACCGGTGATCTCAAGTATGGACGAGCTTGAACATTTGAGTCGCTCCATGGCCTTGCACCGTGATTGCCCCCGCTTCCATCTCAAAGTTGACACCGGGATGGGGCGGATGGGAATTCTCACTTCAGATGTGCCGGAGTTTCTTGAGCAGGCAAAGAAGCGCTTTCCATCACTTTTTCTTGCGGGTGTGATGACTCACTTTTCCTGTGCCGAATGTGATCCCGAACATACACAGAGACAGTATAGAGATTTTGTACAGCTTTTCCCCGCTGCATGTGAAGATAGTGGCCTGGTCAGGCACTGTTGTAACAGCGCAGGCTTCTTGCTCTTTCCCGAGATGCGGATGGATATGGCACGAATTGGCATCGCTCTGTTCGGTGTGTCACCCACAGGAGATGCTTCACTCATTCGCAGCAGCGGACTGCAACCGGTTATGAGTTTGAAAACCCGTGTAAAATTTGTCAAACACCTTCCGGCATGTTTTCCCATGGGATATGGTGCGACCTACATTACTCCCTGTCCAAGCCGAGTTGCGGTTTTACCCGTAGGGTATTCACAGGGGATTTTCCGTTCTCTTTCCAACCGCATGGAGGTCTTGATCCGGGGACACCGGTCACGGGTTGCGGGAACGATTTCCATGGACCAGATGATGGTTGATGTTACGGATATTCCCGCTGTAGAAAAAGGAGATGAAGCCGTACTGATTGGAGAGGATGGCAGCGATGCAATCTCCGTAGAAGAACTTGCCAACCTTGCCGGTACTATTCCGCACGAGATTTTGTGCAGCCTGGTACGAGTGAAAAACAAGATCTTCATTTGAGTGAGTGCATTGAGGATCGGGGAAGAGGCGTAGCGGGGGAGCGGCTTCAAAAGCGGCAACTCGATTCTTGACCCGCTGCATGAATCGAGGAACAACACATGACGGTATTAAGAAGTGAAAACGAGAAACACACGAGGTGCTTGGCCGCAGAGTTTGTCCGGAGCCATCTGACAAACGGTGGACTGGTTCTCCTGGGCGGGGAGTTGGGAACCGGTAAGACTGTTTTTGTTAAAGGTATGGCCGAAGGTTTGGGTATCGACCCCAATGAAATTGTCAGCCCGACATTCACGATCATTCATGAACACCGGTCCGGAACCATACCTCTTTTTCATATGGATTTGTATCGCATTGATTCCTGGGAGGAAGTTGCAGCCTTAGATGTGTTTGAATACCTGGAAGACAGGGCCGTAACCGCAGTCGAGTGGGGAGACCGTTTTGCAGAGAACTTTCCGCCTCCTGTGTACCGGGTTGAAATGTCCTGGGCAGGAGAAAATACGAGGCATATACGCATATTTTTTTCCCGGGAAAAAGGTTGTCAGAAAGAGGTAAAAAATGATTTTGGCCATTGACTCTGCTACTCCCTGGCTCAGCATAGCCTTGGGGGACAATAAAAGATGCGAGTTTTCCCTGGTGAGATATGCGGCGGGAAACCATTCCCGTATTCTCATGGAAGTTTTGCAAGAGATGCGAGAGAAAGGATCCTTGAAAAGAGCAACGGTTCAGTGCATAGCGGTGGGGACCGGACCCGGATCTTTCACCGGTGCCAAGATCGCTGCCATAATAGGAAAAACCCTTGCTTATAGTCTGCAGTGCCCTCTCGTGGGAATACCGACACTGGCTGTTATGGCAGCGGCCGTTCCTTCTTCATGCAGGCAGGGGAACGCTCTTGTTCCCGTAATTTTCCACAAGAAAGGGGAAGTATTCTGGTCTCATTTTCCTGCTGATTGCGAGTACAATTACCACGAACGAATACAGGTTGAAACAGGTTCTCTCCAGCAGTGTATGGAACAAGTGTCCAGCGAGGGAACCCTTATTATCACTCCCTGGCATGATATTGCGGAAACCTTCCATACGCTTGGCTATCATTGTTTTCCTCCAGATCGTTCGTATCCTGACGGCCGGTTCCTTGCTGAATTGGCACAACAGATATATGATAGCGGTCAGGGCAGTGACTTGTTCGACAACATTTTTACGCTGGTGCCCACCTATGGTTCGAAGGTTTTCCTCGATTGATGCAACACCTTTGGATGAAGGCTCTTTCCGCATTGAACATATGCGTCCTCATCATCTGTCGTACGTGGTAGCCATTGAAAAAAAATCGTTTCCCCAGCCCTGGTCGTATTCACTATTTTTTACCGAGCTGTCAAACAGGGCGGCAAATTATTTTGTCGGCACCTGGGAGAAACGGGTTATCGGGTATGTTGGCATGTGGATATTGTGGGAAGTGGCTCACATAACGACCTTTGCCGTGCATCCTTTCTTCAGGGGCAAGGGCTTCGGCCGTAAAATTCTCACATTTTCTCTGGAATATGCACGGCTCCGCGGCTGTGAAGAGGTGCTTCTCGAGGTCCGTCTTTCCAACACAGGTGCCCAGGAACTCTACAGGGAATTTGGATTTCAGATTGAGCGGGTGAGAAAGCGTTATTACAGTGACGGAGAAGATGCCCTGGTCATGAGAAAAAATGTGTTGAGAGGAGAGAAAGAATATTGACTTTTGTTCTGGGGGTGGAAACAAGCTGTGATGATACCTCGGTGGCGGTGGTTGAAAACGGGAACCGTCTTGTGGCCAATCATGTGTCCGGGCAACTTGACGCCCACCGCCGGTTCGGCGGTATTGTCCCGGAGGGGGCATCCCGAAAGCACCTGGAACTTTTACTTCCTCTCCTGGATGACGTATTGCATCTGGCGGGCATCGATATCACGCAGATTGACGGATACGCAGCTACCGCAGGCCCGGGACTCACCGGTTCTTTGTTGATGGGGATGTGCTGTGCCAAGGTTTTGGCCCTTGTCTACGATCGTCCATTTATAGGAGTCAATCACCTGGAGGGCCATTTGTTTGCTCCACGCCTGGAGCAGCCTGATATACAGACACCATTCGTGTCCCTCCTGGTTTCGGGCGGTCACACATCTTTATACGCAGTAAAAGAATGGGGACACTACCGGCTGCTTGGAAAAACACGCGATGATGCGGCGGGGGAAGCATACGATAAGGTGGCGAAGTACCTTGGGCTGGGCTGGCCCGGCGGCCCCATAATAGACGAAATGGCACAGGAGGGAAACAGCGATCGATTTTTTTTTCGTGGAGGCTTGGAAGAGGAAGCAAGTTGTGATTTTTCTTTCAGTGGAATCAAAACCGCCGTGGTGAGAACTTTTAAAAATCTTTCTGCCAGGGAACAAAAAGATACTGCATTACTCCATGACCTGGCCGCTTCTTTCCAAGAGGCGGTGATTCGCACCCTGGTGAAAAAGACTTGGCATGCCCTGCTCCTGACGGGTTACAAACAGGTTGTTGTGGGAGGGGGTGTTGCAGCCAATCGAGCTTTACGGGAAAGAATAAAGAAAAAAGGGGAGAACGAGGGATACCGTATTTTCTTCCCATCGCTCTCTTTGTGCACCGACAACGCCGCCATGATCGCTGCATGTGGAGATTTTCATCTTTCGCGGGGAGAGCGCAGTCCTCTCACTCTGGAACCCGATCCCCGGCTTCCCCTGGGACCCACACATACGGCGTTTTCTCCTTTCCACTGAATGTACTATAATACAGAAAACTTGCAGACCGATACAGGACAAAGGGGGAAGCTCATGGAAAACCGTTTTATCGGGCGAAATCGCCCGGCACGGATGGTATACGGTTTTGATGATGTTTCGCTTGTGCCGGGGCCGCTGACCCTGGACCCCCGCGATGTGGATACCTCCACCAACATCGGGGGGATGACACTGCAGCTTCCTATCCTGGGAGCGGCCATGGATGGAGTGATTGATCCACGAATGGCTGCACACATGGGGAAATTGGGAGCCTTGGGTGTATTGAACCTTGAAGGGATTTTCACCCGTTACCAGGACCCATATGAAATAATCGATACATTAATAGCATTGCCCCGCGACCAGGTGACACAGTTTTTACAAAAAGTCTACCGGGCACCCATACAGGATGAGCTTGTTACCCTGATGATTGCACAAATCAAAAAAAACGGAGGGCCGGCGGCGGCTTCCGTCACCCCCGCCCGTGCCAATACCCTCGGGATGAGCGCGATACAGGCTGGTCTTGATCTTCTGATTATCCAGTCAACCGTAACTACGGTTCGTTTTGAATCTGTTTCATCTCCAATTTTTGACCTCTCTCTTTTTTGCAAGAATTCCCCCATACCGGTGCTTGTCGGCAACTGTGCGAGTTTTGGGGCAGCCATTGAACTCATGCGTGCCGGTGCAGCAGGTATACTGGTAGGAATAGGCCCCGGAGCGGCCTGCACCACGCGTGCGGTTTTAGGCATAGGCGTACCGCAAATAACAGCTACGGTCGATGCAGCCGCCGCAAGGGATGAGTATCTACGCGCTACGGGAAGAAGGGTTTCCATTATAACTGATGGAGGCATGAGGGTGGGGGGAGATGTCGCCAAGGCTATTGCCGCCGGAGCTGATGCTGTTATGCTGGGATCTCCCCTGGCGTATGCGGACGAAGCACCCGGCAAGGGACACCATTGGGGGATGGCCACTCCTGATCCCAACCTGCCCAGGGGGACCCTGGTCAAGACAGGGGTGAGCGGGACATTGGAAGAGATTCTGCTTGGACCGAGCCATACCACTGATGGTACCATGAACTTTGTGGGAGCCTTACGCGGTTCCATGGGTTCTTTAGGTGCCCGGAATATACGCGAGATGCAGAATGCTGAAATCGTTATTTCACCTACCATATGGACGGAAGGGAAGTTTCTGCAAAAGTCTCAGGCAGTAGGTATGGGGAGGTGAGTATGGATAAGATCATCGTTCTCGATTTCGGCTCTCAATACACACAGCTTATTGCGCGCCGTATTCGGGATTTACAAGTATATTGTGAAATATGGCCCTATCACCTGAAAGAATATTCTCTGGATCTCCCCGGGATTCGTGGAGTGATATTTTCGGGGAGTCCGGCAAGTGTTACAGACCCCTCGGCACCACGGGTTGACCCCTCGATCTTGCATTCCGGGAAACCGGTTTTAGGAATTTGCTACGGTATGCAGCTTATCGTTTCCATGTTAGGAGGCAAAGTTGTTCATTCGCATAGCCGCGAGTATGGAAAATCCTTACTTTCAATACTGCATAAAAAAGGTATTTTCGCAAACATGGGCAGCGAGATGGTTGCCTGGATGAGCCATGGTGACAGTGTGAAGGAAATCCCGGAGGGTTTTGAGGTTATCGGCCGTACCCAGAATTGTGATAAGGCCGCCATAACTGACAAAGAAGGAAAGCTATGGGGAATCCAGTTCCACCCGGAAGTGTCACATACACCCCTCGGCAAGGAGATCCTGGGAAATTTTGTTTTTAATATTTGCGGGTGCCGGGCGGAATGGACGCCGGAATCTATTGTGAAACAACAAGTCCAGTGGGTGAGAGAGCAGGTGAAGGGGCAGAGAGTTGTCTGCGCATTGAGTGGCGGAGTGGATTCAGTTACCGCAGCGGTTCTCACCTTCAGGGCCATAGGTGAACAGTTGAATTGTATATTCGTCAACAATGGTCTTCTCCGCAAGCATGAACCGGAGCGGGTGCTGCGGAATATGGAAAAACTTCTGGGAAAAGAACGCGTTATTTTCGCGGATGCCCGTGAACTCTTTCTCAGCCAACTGAACGGTGTGATCGATCCAG
Source organism: Candidatus Atribacteria bacterium (assembly GCA_003561145.1). Taxonomy (GTDB): domain Bacteria; phylum Atribacterota; class Atribacteria; order Atribacterales; family Atribacteraceae; genus Nitricultor. The sequence continues at coordinate 9,680 of PWXL01000146.1, read as the reverse complement.
AGGAAAAACGCAAGATAATCGGACGCGTGTTTGTCGAGGTATTTGAGGAAGAAGCGAAAAAACTTGGCGACGTAACGTACCTTTTGCAGGGAACCACCTATCCTGATGTTATTGAAAGTGTCTCTGTGTACGGACCATCGGTGCGCATCAAGTCGCACCATAATGTGGGTGGATTACCCGATTATATGCAGCTCAAAGTAGTGGAACCCTTGCGGTTTCTTTTCAAGGACGAGGTGCGGAAATTGGCAGGTGAATTGAGTATCCCGGAGGAAATAATTTGGCGACAGCCTTTTCCGGGCCCCGGCCTCGCGGTGAGAATTATCGGGAAGGTAACGGAAAACCGTTTGAGTATCCTGCGGGATATGGACTTTATTATCAGGGAAGAATTACGTTCCTCTCCTATATACAAGAAATTGTGGCAATCATTCGGTGTGTTGGTGCCGGTTCGCAGTGTCGGCATCATGGGAGATGAGCGGACATATAAATACGTGGGAGTGCTCCGCGCGGTGATGAGCGAAGATGGTATGACCGCGGATTGGGCACGCATATCTTATGAAACGCTCGATGTTATCGCCCGCCGGGTGGTCAATGAGGTAAGTGGTATAGGCCGGATGGTCTTTGACATTACCTCCAAACCACCGGCCACCATAGAATGGGAATAACAGGAGGAGTGACAGGGATGTCAATTTGTGTTATTACAGGGACCCATTGGGGTGATGAAGGAAAGGGAAAAATAGTCGATTACCTGGGTTCACGTGCTGATGCGGTTGTACGGTCCCAGGGGGGGAACAATGCCGGGCATACCGTAGTCGTTGAAGGTGAAAAATATATTTTTCACCTCATTCCGTCTGGCATATTGCATTCCGGTATACAATGCATTTTGGGAGACGGTATGGTCATTGATCCTGCTTCCTTGATAGAAGAAGTACATATGCTGCGTGAGCGCGGTAGGGAAGACCGTCTCAAGGACCTGCATGTCAGCGGCCGGGCTCACCTGGTTATGCCTTATCACAGAATGCTCGATGGATTGACCGAAAAAAGACGGGGGAATGATGCACTGGGAACCACCGGCAAGGGCATAGGGCCGGCCTATGAGGATAAAGTCGCGCGATTGGGTATTCGGGTGGCGGATTTGCTTTCGGAGAAACGCTTCGCTGAGCGCTTGCGGTATACACTGGAGTATAAAAACGCTATTCTGCACAAGATATTTGGAGAACAACCCCTTACTTTTGAAAAAGTATATTCTGAATATAAGCGGCTGGGGGAGCTCATAGCACCTTTTGTGACAGATACCTCCAGGCTTGTGCATTCGCTCCTGAACGAGGGAAAGAAGCTTGTGGTAGAAGGTGCCCAAGGTACCATGCTTGACCTCGACCACGGTACCTATCCTTATGTTACCTCTTCTCATCCCGTAGCGGCCGGTTCTCTTCTGGGAACTGGCCTGGGTCCGGTACATGGTACCCAGGTGATAGGAATCTGTAAAGCTTACACTACGAGGGTAGGCGAAGGACCCTTTCCAACCGAACTGAGTAATCCTATCGGGGAATTCCTACGTGAGCGCGGCGGGGAATACGGTGCCACTACCGGCCGGCCGCGCCGTTGCGGCTGGCTGGATGGAGTGGTCCTGCGTTATGCCGTACGGGTGAATGCTCTCTCCTCATTGGTGCTCACGAAGCTCGATGTTCTCGGAGGACTCGAGCGGGTGAAGATCTGTTTTGGGTACCGCCAGGGTGATAGTATGCTTGATGATTGCCCCTTGGATTTCGGTACAATGCATACCTGCGAGCCCGTTTACCAGGAGTTTGCCGGCTGGGAAGAAGACGTTTCCAAAGTCAGGCATTATATCGATCTTCCACGGCAAGCACGTGAATATATTGAATATATAGAAGATGTGAGCAGGATCCCGGTAGCGATCATATCGGTCGGACAGGACCGCCCGGCCACTATTACCCGCAAGGAAATCCTCTGATATAAACTTTTGGATTCCATGCTGAAACGATGAGATGGGGTGAGAAAGTGAAAAAAACGATAACTCATGAGCAGGTCAGGAAAATAGCATACCTTGCGCGGCTGGAATTTACCGAACAGGAACGCGAAGCGTTTTTTCATGATCTCAATGAGATATTGGCTCATTTCGAGAAACTCGATGTCCTTGACCTCTCAAATGTGTCGCCCACTTCTCATATAACCTGGACCGCCCCTCCTGTGAACCCTGACCAAGCGGTCGAATGGGGCAGAGAAGAAGAAGTGTTGCGTACGGGGCCGGACGTGAGGGACCGGTATTTCATTGTCCCGAAAATTGTGGAGAAGCAGGAGGGATGACATGACAGTTGATGAATTGAAAAACTACCGCATACATGATTATCGCCGAATCATAAGCAGCAGGGAGATTTCTGCCAGGGAGCTGGCCAACCTCTTTCTTGAGCGCTGTTATCAATGGGAGCCATACCTCAATGCTTTTGTGTACCTGGATGCTGAATATGTTCTCCGCCAGGCGGAGGAAATTGAAAAATTTCCTCGAGCGGAGGATGAAATACCACCTTTGTTCGGTATCCCGGTGGCCGTCAAAGACAATATTTGTGTATCGGGTATTCCTACAACATGCGGCTCCCGTATCCTGGAGAAATATGTATCTCCCTATGAAGCCACAGTTGTGGAACGGCTGAGGAGAGCAGGAGCCGTTATATTCGGCAAAACGAATCTCGACCAGTTCGCAATGGGATCTTAAACCGAAAACAGTTCTTTTGGACCTACGCACAACCCTTTTGATCTTGAACGTGTCCCGGGGGGGTCCAGCGGAGGTTCCGCCGCTAGCGTAGCCGCCCTGGAAGTTCCCCTGGCGATCGGTTCTGATACGGGAGGTTCAGTTCGTCAACCAGCGGCCTTCTGCGGGGTAGTGGGAGTTCGTCCTACGTATGGCCGTGTTTCCCGCTATGGTGTGGTGAGTTTTGCTTCTTCACTTGATCAGGTAGGTCCAATCTCCCGTTCCGTGCCAGATGCCGCGGTGCTCACCCACGTTTTGAGCGGTGAAGACCCGATGGACTCTACGTGTGCGCCGTATCCGCCTTTTTCCAATGCCGACATTCCCGCCCCTGAAGAAACCAGGAAAATGCGTATAGGCATTCCACGTGAATATTTTTCTTCAGGAGTAGACAAGGTTATAGCAGGGGAGATATCTTCCATTGTACGGCGCCTTGCCAAAGAAGGTTTTGACATTATTGAAATATCCCTGCCTCACACTGATTACGCATTGGAAGCTTACTATCTGGTGGCCCTCGCCGAAGCAAGCTCCAACCTGGCCCGTTTTGACGGGGTTCTCTACGGAAAACGAGCCCAAGGTGTCAAAACGTTGATCGATATGTACAGGCGGACCCGCAGCGAGGGTTTTGGAAATGAGGTAAAAAGACGTATTATGCTTGGAACCTATGCCTTGAGTTCCGGTTATTACGATGAATTCTACCTGAAAGGAATGAAAGTGCGAACGCTGGTAAGACAAGATTTTGAACACGCCTATGAGCAATGTGACATTGTTCTCACGCCATCTTCTCCCTGTTTCCCCTTCAAGCTGGGAGAAAAGATTTCTGATCCTTACCAGATGTACCTGACTGATGTTTTTACCGTACCGTCGGCCATGGCGGGGCTCCCGAGTCTCTCTCTGAACTGTGCCTACCGAAAGGGTTTACCGGTGGGACTTCAGGTAATAGCAGGCCCCTTTCGGGAAGATCGCATGTTCGGTATGTCACGTTTTCTCGAGGACATGTTGTCGGTCGAGCCACCCATGCCCACATTACCGGCAGGAAAGGAAAACAAAGATGGATAACGTATACATAACCATTGGACTTGAGGTTCACTGCCAGTTATCAACCAAGGCGAAGATGTTCTGCAGGTGCGGGACGGATTACATCGGTACCGGTCCCAACAGTTTTACCTGTCCGATATGTCTTGGGTTGCCCGGTTCATTACCGGTTCTCAACCATAGAGTCCTTGACCTCGCATTGCAGCTTGCATTGGCTCTTGATTGCCGGATTCTTCCCACAGTGGTCTTCCACCGTAAAAACTACTTTTATCCCGATCTCCCCAAGGGATACCAGATCTCACAATTTGATTTCCCGATAGGGGTTGATGGAACCATTGACTTTGCATCACAGGGTCAGCGAAAATCTGTTCGTGTCAAGAGAGTGCACGTAGAGGAAGACGCGGGGAAACTTGTCCACGAAGGCATACGTCTTTCTCCGGACCATAGCGGTGTAGACTTCAATCGCAGCGGAATCCCACTGGCCGAGATTGTCACGGAGCCGGATATCCATACTCCCGAGGAAGCACGCGAATGTTTGATGATGTTTCGTTCGCTGGTGCGTTATCTCGGGGTCAGCGACGGAAACATGGAGGAAGGGTCTCTGCGATGTGACGCAAATGTTTCCATAGCTCACAATCCCGGTGAGGTGGGCGTGAAGGTGGAAGTAAAAAACATGAATTCCTTCCGTTCCGTCTATCGTGCACTCAGCTTTGAAGTAGAGAGGCAAACAAAGCTGCTGTCGGAGCAAAAGCCTATCGTGCAGGAAACCAGGCATTGGGATGAGATGAAACATATCACCATTCCTTCCCGGAGCAAAGAAGAAGCGGAGGATTATCGCTATTTCCCCGACCCTGATCTATTACCCTTTTCAATTGATGAAGGTTCGCTTGAGACTTTACGGGAAAAACTTCCCGAACTTCCCCTGGAACGAAAAGAACGATTTATGCTCCAACACGAGCTTACCGAGAATGAGGCAGGGGTGTTGGCTTCCAGCAAAATGCTCGCTGACTTTTTCGAGGAATGCCTGAAAGAGCTCAACAAGCCGAAAACCGTGTGTAACTGGATCATGACCGAGGTATTGAGGAACCTGAAAAGTATGAAGAAAGGTCTTTCAGAAAGTGAATTAACTCCGAAAACTTTTATAGAACTCTTACGCATGGTGGACAAGAAGGAAATAAGCGGCACAATAGCAAAAAGTGTTCTTGAAGAGATGTTCGCAAGCGGGATGAGTGCCCGTGAAGTGATTGCCAAGCGTGGTATTTCTTTCCTCAGCAACGAAAAAGAGCTTGAAAGTATCGTTCTTGACGTGATAGAGAAGAACCCTCAGAGTGTGGCCGATTACCTGGGTGGAAAAGAAAAAGCATTTCATTTTTTGGTAGGGCAGGTCATGCGGCAAACACGAGGGCAGGCAAGTCCCGAAATGGTGAAAAGCGTTCTTCATAAGCAACTGTCGGCAGGGGGCTGAAATGGCTTTTTCTCATCTCCATCTTCATACGGAATATAGCTTGCTGGACGGCTCAATTCGTGTCGGGGACCTCATTCAACAAGCAAAAAAATATAACATGAACGCCCTGGCTATCACCGATCACGGTGTCATGTACGGTGTCGTCGATTTCTACAAAAAAGCGCAAGAAGCAGGTATCAAACCGATTATTGGCTGCGAAGTCTATGTTTCTCCAGGAAGCCGTTTTGAAAAAGTGGCAGTGAAGGGATATGAGTCTGCCTATCACCTGGTACTTTTAGCCCGTAACCAGGAAGGATATCGTAACCTGGTGCAATTGGTGAGTGTAGGATTCCTGGAAGGATTTTATTATAAACCGAGAGTTGATAAAGAGAGCCTGAGGAAGCATGCAGGAGGTTTGATATGCCTGTCTGCATGCCTGGCCGGCGAAATACCCCGCCACATTCTCAATGGAGCGTTGGATGAAGCCGAAAAAGTCGCTCTCGAGTTTCAGGATATTTTCGGGGCTGATAACTTTTATTTGGAAGTTCAGGAAAACGGGATACCCGAGCAGGTGAAGGTAAACCAGGCGTTGGCCGATCTCTCACACCGCCATGACATACCGCTGGTGGCCACTAATGATTGCCATTACCTGCATGCTCAGGATGCGAAAGTCCATGATGTTCTGCTGGCTATCCAGACAGCCACACACCTTGGGGATCCAAAAAGGTTGCGTTTTGCCTCCGAGAAATTCTATTTCAAATCTCAGGAGGAGATGGAAGAGGATTTTGTCCGTATGCCTCAAGCACTCGAAAACACCGAGCGCATTGCCGAAAGGTGTACTGTTGAACTGGAACTCGGTAAGGTATTTCTCCCGGAATTCCCTGTCCCGGAAAAATTCAGCGCTGATTCTTACCTGCGTTATTTATGTGAAAAAGGGCTCTGTAAGCGTTACGGGGACCCTCCTGATTCGAAAGCCGTGGAGCTGCTCGAGTATGAGCTCGGCGTAATCGAACAGATGGGGTATTCTCCATATTTTCTGATTGTCTGGGACTTTGTCGATTATGCACGCAGGAACCGTATCATGGTCGGTCCCGGCAGAGGATCGGCGGCTGGGAGCATTGTAGCCTACTCATTGGGCATTACGAATATCGACCCTATTCGGAACGGACTCCTTTTTGAAAGATTTTTAAATCCTGAGCGAATAAGTATGCCGGACATAGATATCGATTTCTGTTTTGAACGGCGAGATGAAGTCATAGAGTATGTCTCTGAAAAGTATGGAAGCGGTAATGTTGCCCAAATTATTACTTTTGGCCGGATGATGGCCCGTCAGGCGGTACGGGACGTAGGCAGGGCTTTGGGTTGGTCCTATGGAGACGTTGACAGAATTGCCAAGCTGATTCCCGGAGGTCCCGGAATCACAATCGATAAGGCACTGGATACGAACCCGCAACTTCGCTCCCTTGTGAAAGAAAACAGTGATACGGCCCATTTAATCGATGTTGCCCGCCGCATCGAGGGGTTGTGCCGCCATGCCTCAGTGCATGCCGCTGGAGTTGTCATATCGAATCTGCCACTCACGCATTATTCTCCCTTGCAAAAAATGAACGGCAATGAGGTCGTCACTCAGTTTGACATGGATACCTTGCAGGAACTGGGATTGTTAAAGATGGACTTTCTTGGATTGCGGACTCTTACAGTAATGGAGAAAGCAGTCAGGATTATCCGTGAAAGCAGAAACCAGGAAATAAGAGTGGAAGAAATACCCATTCATGATACGGCTACTTATGATCTTCTCTCGAGGGGAGAAACAATCGGGGTTTTTCAACTGGAGAGCTCGGGAATGAAAGAGTTGCTGAAACGGATCCGGCCCGAGAAAATTGAAGACTTGACTGCACTTTTGGCTTTATACCGTCCCGGTCCGCTGGGAAGTGGAATGATCGAGGATTTTATACGCCGTAAACACCGTCAAATCAGCATTTCATATCCCCACCCCAAAATGGAAAAAGCCCTCCAGGAAACATACGGTGTCATCCTGTACCAGGAACAGGTGATGAAAATAGCCAGTGAATTGGCTGGTTTCAGTATGGGGCAGGCCGATATTCTCCGCAGGGCCATGGGGAAGAAAAAGCCAGAGGTGATGAGGGAGCTGAAAGAACGTTTTATTGAAGGTGCCCTGGAAAGGGGATATGAAAAAAACACGGTAGAGGAAGTTTTTGAACTGATTGAATATTTCGCGGGATACGGCTTCAATAAATCTCACAGTGCAGCGTATGCTTTGATATCATACCAGACCGCGTACCTGAAGACACATTTTTCCACAGAATACTTGACCGCCTGTTTGACCAGCGTTTCCAACGATAGCGACAAAGTAGCCAAATTTATTGTGGAATGTAAGAGGTTGGGAATCAAAGTACTTCCTCCTGATGTGAACGAGAGTTTATCAAATTTCACCGTTGTAGGGGAAAGGAAAATCCGGTTCGGTTTATCAGCGGTGAAAAACGTGGGAGAAAACGCGGTACAGGACATACTGACCAGACGGAAGGAGGGCCGTTACAAGAGCGTGCAGGATTTTTTGGAGCGGGTAGACCAGCGTGTCTTGAATAAACGCGTTATAGAAAGCCTGGTGAAGTCCGGAGCGTTTGACGAACTGCATCGAAACCGTGCACAGCTTCTTGCATCCCTGGAGGATTTGAGTGTTTTCGTGGTACGAAAAAAGAAGCGTGCCGGTACCAGGCAAATCCCACTTTTTGGAGAAGAACAGGAATTCAGGGAGGGGACCTTTATCTTTGCCGATATCGAGGAATATGGAATACGGGAAGTTTTGGACATGGAAAAAGAAATGTTGGGTCTGTATATCAGTGACCATCCCGTTCGTAATGCCCTGGCTCGCGTAAATCATATGAATTTTCTTCCGATAGAACAATTTGCTGACTTGAAACGGGAAGTACGGGTACGTCTTGCAGGAGCAGTGGTGCATACCAGGAAAATCTTCACCAAGAACGGAAAAGAAATGTATTTTCTCACACTCGAAGACGAAAGCGGAACAGTGGAAGCCGTGGTATTCCCTAACCTCACGGAAAAATTACTGAGAGCCCTCGAGGCGGAAAACGTTCTCTGCATGGAGGGGAGGGTTGACGCAACCGATTCAGGGGAAAACAAGCTCATTGTAGAGAATATCCTGGTGCTTTCGGCACTGAGAGAGGATCGCCGGTCCGGGGTAGTTCATGTAGAACTTGCTTCCAGTCCCGAGGCCTTCACAATGGTCCACTCTCTGAAAGATTTCGTTCTTCAGCACAAGGGCACAACTCCGGTGGTGCTCCACCTTGAAGAAAAAAAGGAGCGATGGGCGGTGGAATTGGGTGATTCTTTCCGAATTGAATGGAATTCCGAAACAGAAAAAGAGATAAGGAAGTTGATGGAAGGTATAGATGAGAAAAAAATCTGGTTGGTGAGTTAGGTGAGGTGATTCCATGGTGCTCTCACGTTACCCGTTTGTGCTGGTAATCATGTTGTTGGGAGGATTATTGTTATTCAATGTTTCTGCAGATGCGCAGGAGGCTCACAGTCATTATCAGAACGGATACATTTTCTTTTCGCAGGAAAATTACTCCAGGGCTGAAGAAGAATACAGAAAAGCTTTGGACATTCGTCCGGAATTCCATGACGCCCGCTATTGGCTGGGGAAAACTTTGGAACAGAAGGGAGACATTGCAGGAGGGCTCGAACAGTGGATCACGGTGTTGTTGCAGGACTCCGCTCACGCAAACTCTTTTCATAAATGGAGAGAACATGCTCCACGCTATGCGCGGCTCGAGAGCCAGGAGATAGAAAGGCTGTACCGGGTCCTGGTTGAGGGTGAGGGAGCAGTGAACCTCACAGCGGAAAGCGCCTTAAGGGAAGTTCTTCCCTATGGTTTTGTACTTCTGTATCGGGCCGATAATTATTCTTCCCTGTATCTCGCCGCCCGTCTTTTTCACTGGGCAGGAAACAATGTCAGCCACCTCTTTCGACCGTATTCCCGTTTAGGATACCGCCGCGCTCTCGAGTTTATCACTGAACACCACGATGAAATGAACCCTGAGATATATGCTTTTCTGGTGGATTGCCGGTCACGCTTTGATACCGATAACGAAATACAGCGGGCTATGCAGGATTTATTGAAGCTCACCTTTGCCCGTCAACTGGGAGTTGAGCCTGATGACACACAAGATATGGACGAAATAGAGATTCTCGTTACCCCCGAAGGTGTGACATCAGGACCCGGTGGCGGCAGAGGCGGCGAACTGGTCCCCATAACAGGAACCGGAGCACGTTTTTATGTAGAAACAGAAGTAGATGAAGACAGTGAAGAATAAGCATGCATCCGGATACAGAACAGCTGGTGCCGAAGGCGGGATTCGAACCCGCACGGGCGCGGAGCCCGCGAGATTTTGAGTC
>PWXL01000179.1 GCA_003561145.1 Candidatus Atribacteria bacterium | reverse complement strand
GGCGTTCCGCATCCATGCGGGCGAAAATACTGTCCTGCACTTCTTCGGGCAGATCGGTGCGCTTGATGCGGGTATCGATGACTTCGATTCCCAGCTCCTGAGTGAGCTCCTGCACTTCTTCGGCCACGATCGTCATGACATCTTCCCGGTCCTCTCGGATCAGGTCAATGAAAACTCGCCGGGCCACCTCCTGGCGGAGCCGGGCACCGACGATTTCGTCAATACGCGCACGGGCGACAACTTCGGTGCGCGCACGACGGTAAAACTCGTGAGGATTTATGATGCGCCAGCGTGTCACATAATCCACCAGCACCCGCTTGCGGTCCCGGGTAAGGAATTCAGCCGGTGCACCGTCGGCGCTCAACACCCGGTTGTCCATGGGATGAAGGGCCTGAATAAAGGGAATTTTGGCATGCAGTCCCGGCACATCAACGGTACGAATGAATTCGCCGAACTGGGTAATGATGGCCGTTTCCGTTTCATCAAGAGTAAAAAGGGTTTGAGAGAAAACGATTATCAGGATGAATGCCAAGATAACCCACTTCACCTGTTTGGATTTCATTGGTTTTCCCCTTCTTCCCGGCCGCTGTATTCCAGGAACGGTCCTACCGTTCCTCCGCCTCCTCCGCTGCCGTTTTCCAACAACCGGTCGATGCTGAGCAGTGGAAGGGCGTTTGCTCCTATAGCGGGGTCTATGATGGCCAAGCGAACACCACCACCCAAAACGCTTTCGATGACCTCAAGATACATACGCTCCCGTGTTACTGACGGTGCCTGGGCATATTCTGCATACACTTCAAGAAAACGGGCTGCATCCCCCTGGGCTTCAAGAATGCGTTGTTCTCGGTAGGCTGAGGCATCCGCTATCAAGCGGGCGGCGTCACCCCGCGACCGGGGTACCACATCTTCCCGGTAGCCTTCGGCTTCCTCGACCAGGCGTTCACGATCTTCAAGAGCACGGACTACTTCATGAAAGGCGTCCTCAACCTGCTCGGGGGGGTCGGCTGTCAGCAGGCGGGCTTCCCGGACCAAGAGGCCTGAGCGGTAATCATCGAGAAGCTCCTGCAGCCGTGCGCGGGTAAGCTCCTGTACTTCCGCCCGTCCCTCGGTCATTGTATAATCAATAGGGAAACTTCCCACGACACCTCTTAATGCCACCTCTGCCGTGCTATGCAACACATCTTCAGGCTCACGGACCCGGAAAACAAAATCGGTGGGGTCCTTGATGACATATTGGACAAAGAGATGGATTTTGATGATATTTTCATCTCCCGTGAGCATCATCGCTTCCCGGGGAACTGTATCGGTTCGCTCATCCCAGAGGATACGATACCCGATCGTGGTCCTGCGGATGGTATCGATGTCAACCACCGTCACGTGTTGAATCGGCCAGGGAACACGGTAGCGTAGCCCAGGTCCGGTAACGTCATGCTCCCTACCGAATTGTCTCACCACGCCGACCTCACCCGGTCCCACCGTGTACAGGCCGGACAAAAGCCATATCGAGACAATAACCGCGACGATGAAAAGCCAAAAACGATTGCCGAAAAGCTGGCGGAAGGTGTGATAAGGGCTTTTACGATATTTCCATACATCTCCTTCCTGCCGGAATTCACCTTCAGGTTGAGAGAGGTTCATTTTTTCCACCTCCTGTTACAGGAAGGGCATAAAAGTTTCCATGATACACCTATTATCATGTTTCACACTCCTTTATTGTGTTGATTCCACGTCTAATTTCTTACGGGCCGGTTATCACAAGTAATGATAGCAAGCTCACGGATGAACATCCTATAGTATAACCAACCTGGGTGGATACTGAAAGGCCGATGTTGGCGCGGCGCTTCTCAAGATCCGAATATCCGTATGATGACCTATTGGGAATGACGCGCGAAAGTTCCGAAAAAATGAAACCATCAACTTAGTACTCTCCATATCATAAGAAAATGCAACATCCAGCGAAATGAGCGGCTCTCCTGTCTCTTTTCATGTTGTCCATGTAAAAAGTTGGAATCCCCGCTGTTGTTTTCCAGTATTATAAGGTATGAAGGTATTGTTGAGTGCTTGGCTTTTCAGAACGTCTCACGACGGCTTACGACTAACGACTCATGGTATTCATACATTGGAGGCAATCAATGACGCAGGGAGTCATTTTCGACATACAGCGCTTTTCTCTCCATGACGGCCCGGGCATCAGGACCACGGTTTTCTTGAAGGGCTGTCCTCTGCGCTGTAAGTGGTGTCACAATCCCGAATCACAGGACCCGCGATCAGAGATCGGTATCCTCTTTGACCGCTGTACGGAATGCTGGGAATGCGAAAAAGCTTGTCCCCAGGGGGCGATGCAGTCAAACCTCGCCCAGAGGGTGGAACGTTCCCGCTGCAGGTCCTGTGGTGCGTGTGTGAGGGCCTGTCCCAACCGGGCTCTCGAACTCATCGGGCGGGAAATCACTCCGCAAGAGATTGTAGAAGAGAGTGGGAAGGACCGGCTTTTTTTCGAACAGTCTGGAGGAGGTATCACTCTTTCAGGGGGAGAGCCGCTTTTTCAGTATGAATTTACCCTTGAAGTGATACGGCTTTTGAAGCAAAATTACTTTCATGTCGCTATCGATACTTGTGGGTACCCGGGAGAGGGAAGGACGCAATCCGAACTGGCCGCAATAACCTCCATTGCTGACCTTATCCTGTTCGATCTTAAAATCATCGATTCGGATGCGCATAAGCGTTATACAGGCATCTCCAACGACATAATTCTTAAAAACGCTCTTTTGCTGCAGGATGCATTCTCCCAGAAAATCATTTTTCGCTACCCCTTGATACCAGGAGTCAATGACACCCCGGAAGCGGTGGATACGCTTATAGATTTTCTCCACACCCTGAAGAATGTGAAACTGGAACTCTTGGCATATCACCGCCTGGGTGCTTCAAAATATAGAAAAATCAGCAAACCATGGCATACGGAACACCTCCCTTCCATGGGTCAGGAGGAGGTGGAAAAGGTGAAACGTGTGCTTTCACAATCACTTCCAGGAGTGGAATTTTTGTGATTCTGGATGGAAATACCATCTTCAATGACTGGTTTTACAATGCATCCCGGGTTTGCTTTCTGTTACAATCTATAAAAGCGGGGGAAGGGGTTAAGGGCAGAAAGGAGATTGATGTTGTCACAAGCATTTCCCATGACCGAACGGATTCACCGTATGCGGGAAGAACTCCTGCAGGCAGTACCCGCTTTATGTTCTGAGCGGGCATTGATCTATACCCGGACATACCGGGAAAACGAGGCTGACCCGCCCATTCTCAAACGGGCCAAGGCGCTTGAGCGGACCTTGAGCGAAATGAGCCTCTTTATTTTCCGGGATGAGCTTATAATCGGGAACCAGGCTTCATGCATCCGGGGAGCACCGGTATTTCCCGAGTATTCCTGTGATTGGATCGCGGAAGAAATCGATGAATTCCCCCGCCGCCATGGGGATGTATTCCTGGTTGACGCACAGACTCGCCAAGTCATCCTGGGAGAGGTTATTCCCTACTGGAAAGGGAAGACCCTCTATGAGCGCGCCCGGTCCCTCATGCCGGATTTTGCCTGGACGGCCCAGGAAATAGGGGCGATTTCCGGCCGGGGGAACATCACTTCGGGTGACGGGCACATTATCATCGATTACCCCCGTATCCTGCAGGAGGGACTGGGAGGCATCCTGCGGAAGGTCGAGGAGAAAAGTGATGCTCTTGATTATCTGACACCCGGTGCCCTGAAGAAAAAAGTATTTTACCAGGCATCAGCCATTGTTCTGCAAGCGGTTATCCGCTTTGCGGAAAGGCTGGCTCGGCTCGCGCAGCAGGAATCCGCACAGAGCAATGACCTCGTTCGCAAAGAGGAGCTTTCCATTATCGCACAGAATCTGCGCCATTGTCCCTTGAACCCCCCTCGAAACTTTTACCAGGCGCTGCAGGCGACCTGGCTGCTTCACCTCGTTCTTCAGGTAGAGAGCAACGGGCACTCCTTCTCCCTGGGAAGGGTTGACCAGTATCTTTACCCCTTCTGGAAAGAGGATATCGAAAGGGGAGATATCTCGGTTGAACAAAGCATCGAACTCTTGCAGAGTCTTTTTCTCAAGATGTTCACCATCAACAAGGTGCGCCCCTGGAACCACACCCGCTTCGGTATGGGGTACACCACCTATCAGAATGTCACCATCGGCGGCCAGGACATCTTCGGGGAAGACGCCACCAATGAGCTGAGCCTGCTCATCCTCCAGGCGGTAGGCGGCTTAAAACTCACGCAGCCCAACCTTTCGGCCCGCTACCACGCCGCATCTTCCCGCCGTTATCTTGAAACCTGTGCGCAGGTCATCCGCATGGGTTTCGGCATGCCGGCCATGAAAAACGACGAGATCATCGTCCCTTCGCTCGTCGAAAAGGGAGTCACCGTTGAAGAGGCTCGTGATTACGCCATCGTGGGGTGTATCGAGGCGGCGGTCCCCGGCAAGTGGGGGTACCGCAACACCGGCATGGCATTTCTCAACGCCCTCAAGGCACTCGAGCTTTCTCTTTCCCAAGGCAAAGATCCAGGAAGCGGCATATGCCTTTTGCCCGGACCGGAGCCGGAAGAATGCGGAGATTTCGAAGCCTTCTATTCCGCCTTTCGCCGGCAGCTTCGCTATTATACCGATTGCCACGTGGTCTTTGACAGCGTTGCTGATACAGCCCTGGAAGAGATGGTGCCCGATGCGCTGTGCTCGGTGCTGGTGAACGACTGCCTGGAGAGGGGGAAAAGCATCAAGGAGGGAGGAGCCCGCTATGACGTGGTAAGCGGCCTCTTCTCCGGGCTTTCCAACCTCACCAATGCGCTCTTCAATATCAAGGAACTTATCTATAAGCGTGGTGTGCTCGATTGGGCAACTCTTCAAGAAGCCCTGCGGCGTGATTTTGCAGGGGAGCGTTTTGGCAGTGTGCAGATTTTGCTCCTGGATGAGGTGCCAAAGTACGGGAACGACGTCGATGAAGTAGATTTTCTGGCCCGGCGTATCCTGTGTGAACACCTGGATGATATTGCGCATTACCGCAACACCCGCTTCGGGCGGGGTCCGGTGGGAGGAGGGTACTGCGGATCAACCTCCAATATCTCCGGGAACGTCCCCCTGGGCAAAGCGGTGGGGGCCACCCCCGACGGCAGAAGGTCCGGGGAACCGATAGCTGAAGGCGCTTCGCCCTATTACCGCACGGAAAAAAACGGGCCCACCGCGGTGATGAAATCGGTCGCCAAGCTGCCGACAATCAAGATGATCGCGCAATTGCTGAATCTCAAGCTCTCCCCCCAGATAGTGTCTACTGACGAAGGTTTCCAGAGTCTCATGGACATGATCATTACCTTTTTCCGTGACCTCAAAGGCTGGCACGTGCAATTCAACGTGATTGACGCTGCAACCTTGCGGGAGGCCCAGGAACACCCGGAAAAGCACAGCGACCTCATCGTAAGGGTGGCAGGCTACAGCGCCCTCTTTGTCTCCCTTGATCCTGCGACCCAGGAGGATATCATCTCCCGCACGGAACACCTTCCGTGATAAAGCAGGAACGGGTAGTAGAAGGAAAGAAGGAGGAAACCCCCGTGAACGATACGTGGTATCTTGGTATCGATATCGGCGGGAGCCGCTTGCGGGTGGGACTCGTGAACAGCGATTTCGGGGTCGAGGAGATACGGTCCACCTCAACCCATACCGGTCTTTCCCCTGGAGCGGTCGTCGATCTGGTTTCACGTATGGTGCGTGGCCTTCGCTCATACCACCCGGAGAAAACGTTCAGGGGAGCGGGAGCCGGTTTCCCGGGTCCTGTCAACTTTCCTGCAGGTTCCACTTTTTCCTACACCAACCTTCTCCATGATGCATGGAAAGGCGTTCCCCTGCGCGCCATGCTGCAGGAAGCACTCGATCTGCCGGTTGTGCTTGATAATGACGCACACCTGGCCGGTCTTGCCGAAATGCGCCTGGGT
>PWXL01000200.1 GCA_003561145.1 Candidatus Atribacteria bacterium | reverse complement strand
CGGTTAACCTTGAGACTCATTCGGTAGTTTCCTATGTACCCCTGGGTGTACCACAGTTCCATCGCCATTTTTCACTCCTCTCTCCAACTCGACCACCTTCACTTCCCCGGGCTGGAAATATTTTTCGATCAAAGGTACTGACTGTACAGCATCGGTTTGCCCCTGTAAAAAAATGTCTATGGAAGCATAATGATATTCCGGCCAGGTATGGACTGCCACGTGGGATTCAGGCATAATCATCAATGCGCTCAGTCCATGGGGCTGAAAACGGTGTACTTGAAGCCCCAGAATTGCACCCTGTTGCATCGCAGCCACTTCACGCAGGAATTCTTCCATTAATTCCACATTGTTGAGGTTCCGCGAATCAACTATTTCAATGATCAGGTGGCGGGGAAGTACATCAGAAAACATCATTCATCACCTCCTCATGAACTTTTACCTCTCGTCACAGGCCATTTTTCGCAATCATACCTGCTGCCAAAAGAAAGCGGCCTGCATTTCCTCCCTCCCCACGGTGGGAGAAAAAGATCTCTCTCCGGCAGGAAGTACAATACTCCATTTCTTCTATATTCTTTGCAGATACCCCGATAGACAAGAGGTCCTGCAGGACCGCCCTTCTCAAGTCAGCCATCCATTTCCCGGATCCCTGAGCATACGAAGGTCTTACATTGTCTTGACCTAAACGCTCGGCAACCTCTTCCCCTACCTCGAAACAACAGCTTCGTATATGGGGGCCGATTCCTATCATCAAGCATTGAGGTTTGGATCCATAATGTATGTGCAAGGCTTCTACCGCGCATAGATGCACCTTGGAAACCACTCCGCGCCAACCCGCGTGTACAACCGCAAGACAGCGCTTGCATGGGTCTATAACCAGCAAGGGAACGCAATCAGCCACCAGGACCGAAAGATACACGGCCTCGAGATTGGTTACCAGTGCATCTGCAACAAGAGAGGGCCTGTCTGCAAGAAAGGAGTTTTTCTCAACATCTCTTTGCTCCACTGCATGTACTCTCTTTGAGTGAACCTGGTGGGACCGCAGGATATATTTCTCTTCAATATGCAATTTTTTCAGTAACCGTTTTCGTCCTTCAACGCGGGAAACGTCACCAATATAGCGTCGATTGGTTATAAAATGGTGAAACCATGAAACAGTTTTCAAATGAGGAAAATACAAAAAAATATTCTCCTGTTCAGCATGTGAATTCATTTTTGTATTGTACATCACATTCAGAATATCTCCAATGTATTCATTCATCCAGGAAACATTTGGTCAATGTGAAACAAAAGTCTGGTTTTACTTGTATGTAGGCTATATATGCCATACGATTGGAAAACAGAGTTGGGAGAACAAGAGGCACACGTGCTTATTGTAACATCGTACACTCACATCCTCCCAGCAGGAGGGTAAGTCACTGAAGTGAGATTTGGAATGAATTGTTGGATCTCCTTGTTCATGCACCGAAAGCGTTATGACAGTCAAGGAGTGGTATATTGGTTCAAGGAAAAACAGACCGGGAGGCTCCCATGAACTCACCTTCATTCCCACCTACCCTTTCCCTCCCCCCCGATGATTTTGATGCGGTAATATTTGATCTGGATGGAGTAGTCACGAAAACCGCCCAAGTTCATGCCAAAGCCTGGAAAAAAATGTTTGATGAGTTCCTCTCAGCATGGTCCGACAGACATGGTACACCTTTCCAACCTTTTGACATAGATCATGATTACCGCACCTATGTTGATGGAAAGCCACGCGTGGATGGAGTGAGGAGTTTCCTGGAATCTCGCGGGATTACGCTTTCCGAAGGAAGAGGGGATGATCCACCCGAACGGGAGACAATCAATGGCTTGGGAAACCGCAAAAATAGGGCTTTTCTCGCAACCCTGAAGGAAAAAGGAGTAGAAGTCTATGCTTCAACGGTGGAACTCCTGCATCGCCTTCGGGAACGCGGTTTTAAAACAGCCATAATATCTTCAAGCAAAAATTGTGTACCAGTTCTCGAAAAAGCAGGAATCCTCAAGCTTTTTGACGCAAAGGTAGATGGGTTGGATTCAAGCAGGCTCGGCATACCCGGTAAGCCTGCGCCTGACATTTTTTTGGAAGCTGCACGCCAGTTAGGAGTCGACCCCTCTCGTACAGTGGTAGTGGAAGATGCCATATCCGGGGTTCAGGCCGGCAGGGCGGGCGGATTTCGGCTTGTTCTCGGGGTTGACCGTACAGATGATCCGCTTTCACTCCTCTCTCACGGAGCATGTGTTACGGTTCCCGACCTGGCAGCGGTTTGGGTTCCTCCCCGGGAAGAAATCACCTCAGCTCTTGAAAACTTTCACAGTATAATCGATCACATCGGTTCCAGCCGCCTCGCCGTTTTCCTCGATTACGACGGTACCCTCACGCCTATTGTGGAAACCCCTGACAAGGCGGTTCTCAGCGAGAGTACACGCGAAACCGTTACCCTGCTCAGCAGAGTGTGCCCGGTGGGAATTATCAGTGGCCGGGATGTAGCCGACGTCAAAAAACTTGTTGGGATAGATACATTAATATATGCAGGAAGCCATGGTTTTGATATCAGCGGCCCAGAGGGCTTTTCGGTGGAACATGGCATAGGGGATGAATTTCTTCCTGTCCTTGACGAAGCTGAAACCCAGCTGAAGAAACTCCTCTCCGCTATACCGAAGGTTTTGGTGGAAAGAAAAAAATTCGCCATAGCGGTTCACTTTCGACTGGTGGCTCCAGAAAAGTTTGCTGAAATCGAAGAAGCGGTGAACCAGGTCCACGAACAGCTTCCCCGCCTGCGTAAAGCAACCGGTAAAATGATTTTCGAACTCCAGCCTGCCATTGATTGGCACAAGGGAAGGGCTTTGCTTTCACTGTTGGAATCTCTGAACCTAGCGGGATCGGGGGCCATACCCTTGTACATCGGAGATGATGTCACCGATGAAGATGCATTCCGTGTCTTGCGGGGAAAGGGAATTGGGATTGTGGTATGGGATACCCCCCGTTCAACAGCCGCCTCTTTTTACCTTGATGATCCCGAGCAGGTCCGGATTATACTTGAACGATTATATGAATTTCTGGTGAGGAGAGAGAGCCATGGCTGATCCTGAGTGGACCTTTTCATATGAAGGTTTCGACCCGGAACAGGAAGGTTTGCGGGAGGCATTATGCACGCTGGGAAACGGTTATTTCGCTACGCGGGGAGCATCGGCCGCATCAGGAGCCAATGAAGTCCATTACCCCGGGACATACCTGGCCGGCGGCTACAACCGGCTGAAAACCAACATCGCTGGACGCACAGTGGAAAACGAGGATCTGGTCAATATACCGAACTGGTTACCCCTCACCTTTCGTTTTGATGACGGTGACTGGTTCAATCTTTTCCAGGTGGATATTGTACATTACACACAAGAACTCCACTTGAAAAAGGGTTTGCTCCAGCGTCATATTCTTTTCCGTGACAAACAAGGACGGGAGACTTCATTACACACCACCCGTTTTGTTCACATGGCGCACAAACACCTGGCGGGCCAGGTGACCGAAATCCAGGCAGAAAACTGGTCAGGTACCATAGACGTTCATTCCGCCCTCGATGGAACAGTCATCAATGCCGGTGTCGTCCGTTACCAGCAGCTCAACAACAAACACCTTGAATCTTTGCAACAAGGGGCACTGAATAAAGAAGGTATATGGCTCGTGGTACAAACCAACCAAAGCCGTTTACTGGTCGCCCAGGCCGCCCGTACACGCTTTTTCCGGGAAGGAGCTCTTTTCACTCCCGAACGTCATACCACAACAGAAAAAGGGATGAGCAGTGAAGATTTCACCTTCGAGATTCAAGAAAAACAACCGGTTCGTATCGAAAAAATAATAACGCTTTTTACCATAAGGGACCGCGGGATCTGCGAACCACAGCTGGAAGCATTGGAACATCTTGCAGAGGCGGGTGATTTTTCTGACCTCCTTCCTTCCCATCTTCAGGCATGGAATCACTTGTGGGGCCGGTGCGATATCGAGTTGGAAAACAATCAATCTTTCACCCAAATGGTGCTTCGGTTGCACATTTTTCATCTTTTGCAAACTGTATCATTGAATTCTATTGATCTTGATATCGGCGTACCCGCTCGTGGCTGGCATGGTGAAGCATACCGTGGCCATATTTTCTGGGATGAGCTGTTCATTCTTCCGTACCTTGACCTGAACATTCCCGAGCTTGTACGCTCATTGCTTCTCTACCGTTTTCGCCGCCTCTACCGGGCAAGAATTTTGGCACGTGCATCAGGATTGAAAGGTGCTTTATTCCCCTGGCAAAGTGGCTCCAACGGACATGAAGAAACACAGCAATTGCACCTCAACCCAAAATCAGGACGCTGGCTTCCGGACAATACCCATCTTCAGCGTCATGTAAATGCTGCCATCGTTTACAACATCTGGCAGTATTTCGAAACAACTCATGATTTTGGTTTCATGTCTTACTACGGAGCAGAAATTATTTTGGAGATCGCCCGCTGTCTCGCCTCTCTGGCCACCTATAACCCGGACATAGACCGCTACGAAATCCTGGGCGTTATGGGACCCGATGAATACCATGACGCTAACCCGGGAAGCGAGGAACCAGGCCTCAACAACAACACATATACCAATGTCATGGTGGTGTGGGTATTGAACACAGCGCTGAAAACACTTTCACTGTTTGACCAAAAACGCCAGCAGGAAATCAGGGAAAACATCACTTTGGGTGATGAAGAGATACAGCAGTGGCGGGATATCGCCTCACGCATGAAAATTGTTTTTCATACAGATGGAATACCCAGCCAATTTGAAGGATACGAAGACCTGGAAGAATTTGACTGGGACGGGTACCGGAAGAAATACGAGAATATCAGCCGCTTGGATCGCATCCTGGAAGCCGAAGGGGATACACCCAACCGCTATAAAGCATCCAAACAGGCAGATGTTTTAATGCTGTTTCACCTTTTTTCAGCAGAAGAATTGAAGGAAACATTCCACTCCATGGGGTATGATTTCGATACGGAAATCATACCAAGTACCATTGAA
Organism: Candidatus Atribacteria bacterium; assembly: GCA_003561145.1. Classification (GTDB taxonomy): domain Bacteria; phylum Atribacterota; class Atribacteria; order Atribacterales; family Atribacteraceae; genus Nitricultor. Next base: position 997 of record PWXL01000200.1, on the reverse strand, counting down.
TACTATTTGGATCGGACATCGAACGGATCCACGCTGAGCAATGTCGTCCACTCCTGGGTGCTCTCACGCTCTGACCGTCCACGGTCGTGGACATTCTTCATGGATGCCTTGATGAGCGATGTGAAAGATATCCAAGGCGGGACAACCCATGAAGGAATCCACCTGGGAGCCATGGCCGGTACGGTTGATCTCATTCAGCGCTGCTACAGTGGAATAGAGTTTCGCGATAATGTCATCTGGCTGAATCCCTGTATCCCCGACGAAATCAACAGGCTCAGGATGAAGGTTCAATATCGTGCCCAGTGGTTTGACCTGGAAATGAAACACTCCAGTCTCATCATTACCTGCACTGATTGTCCGGATGGCCCAAGCCGGATCGGTTTCAACGGAAAAGTTTACGAAATACACCCGGGAGAACAAATAGTGTTCCAAATGTGAATAATGGTGAGGAGTGAGCGTCGTGAATGTATGTCAAAACTTTTTACTCATGAGAAAGGAGGCGCAGGATTCGTTCCACTTTGCCGATCTCCTTGTTACCGGGTGAAATCTCCACACCGCTGTTGAGGTCAAAGGCAAAGGGTGCAAGCATGTTGTGGCATGTCTGGATGTTTGTCTCATTCAACCCACCGGCAATGATCACCGGACGACCCAGGGTAGCGAGTGCAGGAAGTCTCTCCCACGGGAAACTTACACCGGTCCCGCCGGTCGTTCCTTTCCGCACGCTATCAAATAAAAAGTAATCCACCACATCGGAATAATCTCCATAAGGAATTTCACCCACCCCCTCCCTGACTCCAAAAACCTTAATCAATCCTTTCCCCAGTGTGCGGCAATATGCCGGACTTTCCTTTCCATGAAGTTGTACAAGGTCAAAACCGCACCAACTTCGTAACCTGTCAAGGTGTGTACTGTCTTCGTCGCGGAACACCCCCACCTTGAGGACATGGGGAGGGAGAACCTGCACTATCTCTCTCGCCCTGGCTGGAGAAATGTACCG
>PWXL01000001.1 GCA_003561145.1 Candidatus Atribacteria bacterium | reverse complement strand
TTCCGCCTGCGGTACAACGAAAATACTTCACGTAAAAATCTTTTTGCTTTTCAATGTCATTTGACCACATCGCAACATGATCTATTCGCATTGTCACTCCCCCCGCTCAAACATTTTCAACGCAGAGGCCAGAACCAGAGAATGAGAGGCAAAGATATGATAATCACCACTACCGAAAGTGGTACACCCATTCGCCAATAGTCTCCAAACCTGTATCCCCCCGGTTCCATGACCAGGGTATTGGACTGGTGCCCGATTGGAGTGAGAAAAGCACACGATGCTCCGATCGCCACTGTCATAAGAAAAGGATCGGGGTGAGCGAACCCCATGAATACTCGATCGGCTGGTATGATACGGATCAGCGTAAGCACGAGCAACGCCCCCAGGGCAACGATATCGTACCTGAGACGGCCCCACACAAACATGACCAGCGCCACGATAAGCACAGCGAAAACAAAGGACATTTCATAACCTGCACCCATAGCTCTCCCTCTCACGCAGGATGACCGGAATAATCCCCCTTATTGTTTTTTCCAGGATTTCCAGGCGACATGTGCCATACACGAGAGAACCGCGGATACAGTGTACCATTTTGCAGAAAAAGAGGAACAGTTCTCATACATCAACCGAGCTTTTTCAGGAAACAGCTCTACGCAACCGTCACCCTCATGAAAGGAGGCTTGCAGGAAATATATAACAGCTTTTTATGACACTCTCCCATAATATCCGATACAATAGAGAAAGTGTGCAGCTATCTTGAATACTTTCATTATTTTGTAGCACCCAGTATTTGTATATATACATAAGATTGGAGAAAGATGTAAAATAGCAAGAAAACGTTCTCCCAGGGCTTTCTCGGAGGTGAGATAACATTGACTAAGGAAGCAAACAAGTTGAATAAGCATCAACAGATGTACGAACTTATGGTTTTGATCCGAAGGTATGAAGAAACCATTTCTTCTCTTTTTCTCGAAGGAGAGCTTCCGGGCACCATACACCAATACCAGGGTCAAGAAGCCTGTGCGGTGGGAATGCTTTTTGACCTACGGAAAGATGATTACATGACATCAACCCACCGTCCGGCAGGTCATGCCCTGGCCAAGGGCGTGTCTGTCGAATCGTGCCTGGCGGAGATGTTTGCCAAGACCACCGGGTGCTGCAAGGGTAAAGGGGGGTCCATGCATCTGGGAGATATTTCCTGCGGCGCGGTTCCGGCGATAGCTATAGTAGGCGGCGGTATTCCCGTTGCCGTTGGAATCGGCCTTTCCTGCAAAATGCGGCGCACAGATACTGTTGTGGTGTGTTTTTTCGGTGACGGGGCTGCCAATGAAGGAGCTTTTCACGAAGCACTCAACGGAGCAGCCTTGTGGAATCTCCCGGTCATTTTCGCTTGTGAAAACAACCTCTATGCCGCATCTACCTGTATCCGGCAAGCCATGAAAAGTGAATCAATCGCACAAAGAGCATCAGCATATGGCATTCCAGGGGAAGTGGTGGACGGAAATGACGTCCTGGCTGTCAACCGTGCAGCCTTGAAAGCAATAGAGCGAGCCCGCGGCAACGAAGGCCCAAGTTTACTGGAACTGGAAACATACCGCATTGTCGGGCATTCGCGCAGTGATCCTTGTGGATACCGAACACGGGAAGAAGAAAAAGCCTGGCGTGAAAAAGACCCCATTCTCCGCATGGAAAAATATCTCCTTGAACATGGTGGAGCCAATCCCGAAGATCTTGAAAAAATCCAAAAGAATGTGGAGAAACGAATCGAACACGCGCTCCAGGAAGCCCGTTCTGCACCCGAACCCCAAGCGGAAGACGCTTTGCAGGACGTCTACTATGGAGGTGAATGACGATGGCTACCATGACTATCGCTGAAGCCCTGAGACAAGCAATACGTGAAGAAATGCACAGAGATGCACGAGTCTTTTGCCTGGGTGAGGACATCGGTGTTGAAGGAGGCTTCGGCGGAGCTTTTACCGTTACACTGGGACTAGCGGAAGAATTCGGGCACGAACGTATCCTCGATACACCGGTCTCTGAAATCCTGATCGCCGGAGCAGCTGTGGGAGCCGCAATAAGCGGTATGCGGCCGATTGCCGATGTTCAGTATGGAGATTTTCTGTTCTGCATGATGGACCAATTGGTGAACCAGGCGGCAAAAATGACCTATATGTCGGGAGGCACTGTAAAAGTACCCATGGTGATGCGCTCACCGGTGGGGGCCAGTACAAGAGGAGCCCAGCATGCCCAGAGTCCAGAGGGCTTCTTCACTCATGTTCCGGGTCTCAAGGTTGTCTGTCCATCCACCGCTTATGACGCCAAGGGACTGCTGAAAAGCGCGGTAAGAGATGATAACCCTGTCCTGGTATTCGAACATAAACTCCTGTATGGCAGTAAAGGCGCCCGCTCGGAAAAAACCGCCCTGAACCCGGTTGGAGAAGTGCCGGATGAAGAATATCTCATTCCCTTTGGAAAAGCAGCTGTGCGCCGGGAAGGAAAAGACATTACGCTGGTCGCTACCCTGCTCATGGTGTACCGGGCCTTACAGGCCGCAGAAATTCTCGAAGGAGAAGGGTTAAGCATCGAGGTGATAGATCCCCGTACCTTGGTTCCTTTCGATTATGATACAGTATGGGAATCGGTACGTAAAACATCCAGGTTGATGATCGTAGAGGAAGACAACCGTAGATGCGGTTGGGGTGCAGAAATTGCAGCCCGAGCGAGTGAAGAAATCATCTATTACCTGGATGCCCCCATACGGCGCATAGCGGCATATGATGTCCCCATCCCCTTTGCACCGGTGATGGAAAATTACGTTGTTCCCTCGGTAAAGCGTATAGTGGAAGAAGCTCGCAAACTCGTGGAAGCATAACGGAAAAAAATATTCTTGCAACAAGAAAGAACACATCGCTGCTTCAGGTGAGGTGAAATATGGCGATTGTTTCGATGAACAGCCTTCTGCGCCAGGCACAACAACATCGCTATATGGTGGGATATTTTGAATCCTGGAACTTGGAGTCACTTTTGGCGGTGGTCGACGCCGCCGAACACACCCGTTCACCGGTGATAATAGGTTTCAACGGGGGTTTCCTCGATAATCCGGAACGCTCTGTGAAGGAAAATATATACCACTATGGAGCGCTGGGAATCACGGTGGCCCGGGAGGCCGGTATACCCATCTGTCTCTTGATGAACGAGGCCGCTCATCCCTCCACCCTGCTACGGGCGATACAGGCAGGCTTCAACGCAATCATGTACGCGGGAAGCCATGATACTCCTGAAGAACTTCTGGAAACCACCCGCTACCTGGTGCGCACCGCGCATGCCTGCTCAGTGGCGGTAGAGGCGGAAGCAGGAACACTTCCTTGGGCGGATGGTCATGGAGGATTGGCAGAAAACGGCCGGGCAACCGATCCGGATGAAGCTTCAGCGTTTGTGAAAGAAACCAGTGTTGATGCCCTGGCAGTATCGGTGGGGAACGTCCACGTATTGGAAGGAAGTACTGTTTCTCTCGATTGGGAGCTTCTGGCGCATATTCACCGTAAGGTCTCCGTGCCGCTGGTTTTGCACGGAGGAACGGGCATAGACAGGCATGCCTTACGAGAAGCAGCCGGCTATGGGGTGGCCAAGGTCAATGTTGGAACCCTGCTGAAACGGGCATGTCTTGACTCCTGGAGTGAGATATTCAGGACACCTGGACGGCTCGAAGATGATCCTCACGCTTTGCTGGGCGGGGGTGGAAAACAAGATATGAACCGGCTTGCTCGTGAGCGGATGGCGGAGAAGGTAGCCAACTTCATGGAGGACTTGGGAAGTACGGGAAAGGCATGAGAAGAGGAGGATGAGGTATGGCGGTAAAAATCATTGTACCCGCGGCCGGTCAGATCACCAATGAATTTCGTCTCCTCTCCTGGAGGAAACAACCAAGTGAGACGGTCAAAAAAGGGGAAATACTTTTTGAAATAGAAACCGACAAGGCTGCGCTCGAGGTAGAAAGTTCGGCAAATGGAACGTTGATTGCCATTTTTCCCAAAGAAGGCGAAACGGTGCGAGAAGGAGAAATCATTGGGTATATCGGTGAGCCGGGTGAACCCATACCAGGCAAAGACACACCCTCTTCTCATAGCACTGAGGAAAAAAAACCGGTGCAAGAGGAAGTGCCGTCTTCTTACTCTGCTCCCGTAGAGGAAGTACCTTCAGCGGTTGTTCCGGCTTCCCCTGCCGCTCGTTACTTGAGTAAAAAACAAGGAATTGTACTCCGCCCGCTGTACAACAAACTCCAACGTCCTCTCAAGCGATCCGATGTCGAGAAACAGGCAGGGATTGAAGAACAACCATTCACCGACTATCCGCTTTCTCCTCACCGTTTGGCTACCGCGAAACTCATGGAGGAAAGCGCTCGCAACATTCCCCAGTTTTCCCTCTCAATTGATATAGACATGAGTGAAGCGCTTCACTGGAAAGATAATGAAAACGCCTGCATCTCCCCGGGCAGGAAGCGAGTGTCCATTATTGATATCATCATGCGTGCCATCGCGCTTACGGTGGATTCGTTTCCCGGTATCAACGCTTCATTCAACAAAGATTGCCTGCGACGCTACCATGCAGCGCACATTGGTTTGGCTGTTGCAACAGACCGGGGCCTCGTGGTGCCGGTTCTACGTTCCGTGAAAAGCAAGTCTCTGCCTGAAATTGCCCAAGAACGTTCTCGTTTGGTAGAACGCGCCCTGCAGGGGAACATCTCTGAGAATGATCTTATGGGAGGCACTATCACTCTTTCAAACCTTGGGACCCATGGTATTGACTATTTTACAGCCCTGGTAAACCCTCCGCAAAGTACAATTATAGCCGTGGGGAAAGTCGCTGAACGGGTGGTCTGTGCTGAAGGAAAAATATTTATCCGGCCCATGATGAGGATCACCGCGTCTTATGATCATCGAATAGTTGATGGAGCAGAGGGGGCTGGTTTTTTGCAGGAATTGAAAGCATTGCTGGAAGAGGGAAAATGATTGAAGGAATGAGAATTCAGAATTCCGTATTCAGGATCTTTTATTCCGTCACTGCGAGGAGCCCGAAAGGCAGTGAACCGGGAATCGGGAGTAGGGAGTAGGATAAAAAGCTCAAGCCCCAGCCGGTGTTCAGTGTGGGTAAAGGTCATTTCATGCGTACAGGGGTGACGAGATAAAGGATGTGTCACATTTCGCAAAAACAGTATGATGTAAGCTGTGTGGGAATGTTGTGCGCCGATGTACTGGCACGGCCAGTGAACAACCTCCCCCCTCGAGGTGGGCTCGATCTTGTTGAAAATATCAGTATTCAGTCCGGGGGATGCGGGGCCAATGCTTCAATCTGCCTTTCTCGCTTGGGAGTGACAACTGTGCTTTTTGGCCGGGTGGGAAAGGATAGCATTGGCAATTTCCTTTATGATGTCCTGGAAAAAGAAGGAGTACGAACAGAAGGTCTCAGGAAAGACTCAACCCTACCCACTTCCTCATCCGTAGTGTGTATCGACAGCAAAGGGGAGCGTTCTATCCTCCACTGCCTGGGTGCCAATGCACACTTTTCCATCACCGACGTACATACAGAAATTATTCTCTCATCCCGCATACTTTTTATCGCCGGTACTTTTCTTATGCCTGCCTTTGACGGAGAAGGAACCCTCTCTTTAACCCGGCTGGCCTACGAAAATGGAGTTACATGCTGCCTGGATACACATTGGGATTCCTCCGGACGCTGGATGGAATTGATCCGTGATGCCATGCCATACCTTCACTGGTTCATGCCCAGTGAAACAGAAGCTTTCCACTTGAGCGGAGAGAAAGAGCCCGGCGCAATGGCCCGCAGGTTCCAGAGCCTGGGGGCACAGAACGTTATCATCAAGCTTGGTGAAAGAGGCTGTTTTATAATGCAAGAAGGGGAGGAAGGTTTCTTTTCTCCCGCTTATCGTGTACAGGCGGTCGATGCCTCCGGCGCGGGGGACGCGTTTTGCGCAGGCTTTATCGCAGGACTTGCCCGCGGATGGAGCGCAAAGGATTCCGCCAGACTTGCGAACGCAGTCGGGGGATGCTGCGTCCGTAAAGTGGGAACGACGCCTGGAGTGGAATGCT
>PWXL01000063.1 GCA_003561145.1 Candidatus Atribacteria bacterium | reverse complement strand
GATGTTCCATAAACGACCAATTCATTATAATGGATAGTCCGTGAATTGACCGTAAGCATTTCATCACCCACCGGAAGACTGGCGAAAAGAGAAACATACCCTCCCTTGCGGGCATACATGGAAGAGTTTGTCTGAACCTGGTTATCGGGTGCGGTGATGATCACCAAGTCGAAACCCTCTCCATCGGTATAGTCTTTGTACTTTTCATCCAGTTGTTCCGGTGTCAGAACACAATCGAAGCCCATTCGCCCGGCCATATCATAGCGTTTTCCCGGACGGGCGACACAACAAATTGTTTGTACTCCTTTCGCTTGTGCCGCAATGGCATGAAGCAATCCTAAAGGACCCATGCCGATGACCACCATGGTTTCAATATCTTCAAGCGGTATACGGCTCAAACTGTTTACGACACAGGAGAGGGGTTCACCCAGGGAGGCCAAAGCAGGGTCAAGATCACCCACATCCACCAGGTGTTTTTGCCGGACCGCCTTGCAAGGTATGCGCACATAGGGGGCCATCGCTCCCGGGTAATGAAAGCTCATGGCCTCTGCCGCCCGGCACAGGTTAGTCTTCCCCACCCGGCAGTATATACATTCCCCACACCCGATTGTCGTCGCCATGGTGACCCTTTGGCCGACAGAATAATTCGTTTCAGAAGAACCAACTTGCTCGATTATTCCACAAAACTCGTGCCCCATAACCATCGGGGGCTTGAGGCGGGGATTCCCCTTAAAATAGGTTTTTACATCCGTTCCACAAATGGCACATGCTTCAACACGAACCAATGCTTCTCCCGGTTCGAGTTGTGTATTTATTTCCACATTTTCAACCCGTACATCTTGTGGGGCGTAATACACGACAGCTGTTTTAGAAGCAGGAGGATGACTGTTCAATGCATTTCCCTCCCCCCGGTAATGTTGAACGCTTGCCCCGTAGAGTATTCTCCCTTCACAATGAGGAAATCGACAAAATCGACAATATCATCTATTTTGGTCAATCTCTGCAAGGGAATCTTTTTCGTGAATTGCTGCACAACCTCTTCTTCGGATAAATTCAGGTTCTGCATGTATCCCCTGCTTACCGCAGACCATACCCCGGTTGCCTCGGTTATCCCCGGGCACACACAATTCACCTTAATATTATAGGAAGCAACTTCAAAGGCTACAGCCTGGGTAAGGCTGATGATCGCGCCTTTGGCCGCAGAATAAGGGACCATCAAGGCAGAGCCTGTTTTTCCGGACTTGGAGGAAAAGTTGATTATTTTTCCATCCTTCTGCTTTTTCATGGCTTCAACTATGCCCTGGATACAATACAATGTCCCGTATACATTGACGGAAAATATTTTTTTGAGTAGCTCCGGTGTAATCTCTTCTATCGGCCTCTGGTCAACAAAACCCGCATTGTTGACCAATGCATAGACAGAACCGAAGATGTCCTGGATCTTCGAGAAACAATCCAATACTTCTTGCTGTTTGGTGATGTCGACCACGAATCCCCTCGCTTGATATCCTTCTTTTTTCAATGCTTCCGCCCTATCCAATACACCGGGATTGATATCGAGGAGAGCAACGCTTGCTCCCTGCCGGGCACAACGTTTTGCAATCGCTAAACCTATACTGCCCGCGGCCCCGGTTACCACGCAGGATTTTCCGTTCAATGCTTCACATTTCGTATTCACCGTTTCCTCCTCTCTAAAGGCCAATACGGGATTCATTCACATACTCTAAATACCGGGCATACCGTTCCTGGTATTTCTTTCGCTCGGTTTCACGCGGGGTAAATTTTTTCTCTTTTTTCACCATAACCCTCACTGCTTCTTCTAAAGAGGAATACACTCCGGTTTCAAGAGCGGTACAAATGGCCACACCGAGAGCTCCGGCCTGGGTGTTTTCAGTCACTTCAATAGATAAACCCGTGATATCGGCGAACATCTGGCACCAAGGCCCACTCCTGGCGGCTCCCCCACTCAGCACGGCGGAATCCCTCATGAGGTGAGTCTTTCGTAAAAGATCCAGATGCTGGCAATGGGCAAAAACCACGCCTTCATAGAGAGACCTGGCCATGTCCCAGACATCATGCTCCGGGCGTAATCCCATAAAACAGGCTCCGGTTTGCATCGCTAGATGAGAAGCATAGAGAAAAGGAAGAAACAACGGGCTGTGGGAATCCGTCTTTCGTCTTTGAACCTCCTCATTGATCCAAGAATAGAGATGATCGCTGTTCTTCTTTACGCCCGCTATTTTGAAAAAATTCCTCACGAACCATTCGAGGTTTCCGGCCGAAGTAGCGCTTGATTCGACATAGGCATAGCTTTTTCCATCTGCTCCCAGTGAACACTTTGTTGTGGCCCCGGCCTCCAGAAGATGATTTTCGATGGCCGTGTTAATATTCCAGGTACCGGCGATGATGCTGTAACAGTGCTCATCATACACCCCGCTCCCCAGTGCGCAGGAGACAACATCAAACAATCCCGCCACAACCGGTATCTCTTCCGGCAGACCTGTCGACCTTGAAGCCTGAGGAGTGACACAACCCACAATATCCGTACTGTGTCTTAACGGCGGCAAAGCCTGCTCGATATCGGCTATCCCGTAAGTATCCAGAATAAAAGGATCATATTCCCGGCTCTGGAGATTGATACAACCGGAATTACTCGCATCGGTAAGTTCGGCACATGACTCAGTGGTCAAAAGATAGGTAATCCAGTTTTTTGCCGAAAAAACCCATTTGATCCGCTCGTAACACTCTTTTTCATTTTCCTTGAGCCATAGCAACTGAGGTATGGGCTGACCCGCCCAAGGATTATGTCGTGTTCGCTCGTATGCGGAAATCCCCAGTTTGTCCCAATCCAGCAGATACTCAGCGGCCCTGTTATCCATCGATGTTATGGCCCGGCGCACCGGAACGCCGTTGTGGTCCACCGGATAGGTTCCTGCTCCATGTCCAGTCACCCCGACCCCCCTGATTTCATCTCCACGGGTTCCTGTGATCCCCCATAATTTCCTTATCGCGGTGCATACCTTTTCCCATTGACCATACATATCGATTTCACTCACATCACCGCTACTTTCAACCTCGGTTTTCTCCGCTGCCAAAGCAATTTCGGTTCCTGAATAGTCAAAGAGAACGACCTTGGTGTCCGTTAAACCGCAGTCAATCGCCAGAAAATATTTGCCCTTCATCGTGATGCCCTCAACTGCGAGACAACTTCGTCAAAATCCTCATCTTTTACAATATAACGAGATTTCTCCCCCTCCCAGATTTTCATCATCTCCGCCGCTAATTTTTTCGGCGAATTATAAAAAGCGTCATTTGACCCTCCTGCCATGTGGGGAGTGAGCGTGACATTCTCAAGAGTAACCAGGGGATAGTCTTTACCCGGAGGCTCTCTGTCAAAAACATCAAGGGCCGCACCGGCAATGGTGTTGTTTCGAAGCGCCTCCAAAAGGGCTTCTTCATCCACCAACGCAGCGCGGGAGGTATTGATAAAATAAGCCGTAGTCTTCATTCTCTTAAAAAAAGCGCCCCCAATCATCTTTTTTGAATCCTCTGTCAAGCGTGCATGCACGGTCACGATGTCGGATTTTTCTGCAAGTTCGTCCAAATCCACCATCCGGACATCTTGCGGAGGCTCTTTCAAGTAAGGATCATATCCAAGAAGGGTGACCTCGAACCCTTTTAACCTCCGGGCAACTTTCCCGCCGATTTCGCCCAAACCGATAATCCCGATGGTTTTCCCCGGAATATCAGGTATCTTGCCCGAATTTGGATATACCCGTATCCAGGCCCCCTGCTTGAGCCCATGATGTCCCCGCGCTATGTTTCTACACTCGCTTATCATCATCCCTATGGTAAAATCCGCTACCGCATCGGCATTTCGCCCCGGCGTGTTGTACAAAACGATCCCCTGTTGACTTGCATGGGCTACATTCACATTCTCCAATCCAGCCCGCAGTGTCCCTATTATTTTCAAAGCGGGGCAGTAATCGATCAGTTTTCGAGTGATCGGGCAAAATTGGGTGATAATGATTGTCGCCTCTTTCGCGGCTTCAAAGACATAATCGGGTGGCTCGAAAGCATCGCTTCCACTCTTCTCAACCAGGGAATTGAGGTGTTGCAGTTCTTGAAAACCACTGAGTCTCCAGTCTTCTGTTTCAACTGAAACACCTCTTTCCTCGAAAAAGGCGAAGCCTTCGCGAATATACTTGTGAGGAATGAACAAGTCTCCTATTCCGTAGAGTTTCACCATCTTTCTCCCTTTCTTTTTACCGGCTGATCATTCCACCGGTGGCGTCAAAGGTAGCCCCGGTGTAATAATCCGCACAGTCGGAAACCAGGAATACGGCCAAAGAGGCTATTTCATCAGGCTTCGCGATGCGGCCGATTTGAATCCGTTTTTCATATTCTTCCCGGGCGTGGACTAATGCCTCCCGTGACATGGGAGTCTCCACCATACCCAACGCAAGTGCATTCACAGTAATACCCTTGCGTGCGACCTCGCGGGAAAGTGAAATAGTGAAGGTCACCACTCCTGCCTTCGCCGCTGCATAATGGGCGTGACCGGTCGTCGAGCCGTTGAAAGCGGCCTGCGAGGTTATGTTGAGTATTTTCCCTTTTCCCTGTCGACCGATAATTTTCTGCACGAACCTTTGAGAGGTTAAAAATACCGCTGTCAGGTTGATGTCAACGGTCTTTTTCCATTCTTCATATGGAATGTCAACCACCATATTCGTTGGCCAGAATCCGGCATTGTTGATGAGAATGTCCAGCGGTCCCAGTTGTTCTTCTGCAGTATCAATCAATTCACGGGCCTCGCTTTCAACGGTAAGGTCGGTCATAACAGGATACGCTTGTACTCCATTTTCCCTGCAGCGCTCCGCGACCTTTTGAGCTTCGGGTTCCCTTATATCAGCGATAATGACGTTTACCCCTTCTGATGAGAGAAAATAGGCCAATGTTTCTCCAAACCCACCGGCACTGCCGGTTATAACAGCATTCTTGCCCTTTAGGTGCAAATCCATGGGTTTTCGTATTCCTCCTCTGCCTATTGTTGTATTGTTGAAGTTCTACTCGTGGTCCCGGCCCTAAACCTGATCGCTGACAATCGCTATACTGGAAACAGCTCCTATCCTTGTTGCTCCCGCACCGATCAGGGAAACTGCTTTTTCATAGGACCGTACGCTGCCGCTGGCCTTCACTCCCATATTCTTCCCAACCACCCTTCTCATCAGTGCTATGTCTTCCACCGTCGCTCCCCCCCCGGCAAAACCGGTACAGGTCTTCACGAAATCCGCTCCGGCCTTTTTAGCAATTTCACAGGCCATGATTTTCTGATCCTGGGTCAAAAGGGCGGTTTCAATAATCACCTTTAAAACGGTATTCGCCCGGGTTGCCCTGCGGACTGCACGGATATCCTCTTCCACCACCCTATAGTCTCCTGATTTCAGAAAACCAATGTTGATAACCATATCGAGCTCAGAAGCACCGTCGGATATTGCCTCCCGTGCTTCGAATGCTTTAACGCGGCTTGTCATCGCCCCCAAGGGGAAACCGATGACAGAGCATACCTTTACCGGTGTTCCCTGAAGCTTGCGGGCTACATAAGCCACCCGGCAGGAATTCACGCATACAGAGTAAAAACCGTATGTGAGAGCCTCTTCACAGAGTCTGTCAAAAGCATCCGTTTGGGCCTCGGGGCGAAGCATGGTATGATCAATGTAGGAAGCAATATCGCGCGGGCTTGCATGTGAAATGCGAGCAGCGCTGCTGGTTCCCCTTTCCACGATATTTTTCGGAGACCCCGCTTTGTTTGCTCCATCGCCCCCTTGTAGATTTCTGAGAACTTTCGCTACTATGGTGTCGATGAGCAGCTTTTGATCCATCAGGGAATATTCCCCCTCTCTCGATAGCAGAAATTGTATTCTTTCGAACCGTGTATCATACCTTTTAGTTATTAACTTTTGATTTTGACATATGTTAGTATATATCACTCATGATATATGTCAATAACGTGTGATCAGCTCTTTTAAAATTGCTTATATCAGAATAATTTTTAATGTGAAATCCTTGATTAGAAGCATTGAAACTAATGGGTTGACATATGTCATAGATATATGTATCATGACATCTGACAAATAATTTT